>NZ_NCGB01000039.1:0-26477 GCF_002278865.1 Sphingomonas sp. 28-62-11
GTCGATACCCGCCTGTCACGCTGCCCCCTCAAACAATCTCGAACAATCCCGCCGCACCCATGCCGCCTGCAGTGCACATCGAGACGACCACCCAGCGCACGCCGCGCTTGCGCCCTTCGATAAGCGCATGGCCGACCAGCCGACTGCCCGTCATCCCGAACGGATGGCCAACCGCAATCGCACCACCATTCACGTTATATTTCTCCGGATCGATGCCCAGTTTGTCGCGGCAATAAAGGCACTGGCTGGCAAACGCCTCGTTCAACTCCCACAGCCCAATATCACCCACCGAGAGCCCGGCGCGGTCGAGCAGTTTCGGTATGGCAAACACCGGGCCGATGCCCATTTCATCGGGCGCACAGCCCGCCGCCTGAAACCCGCGATAGATGCCCAGGATGTTCTTGCCCTCGGCCTCCGCCGTCGCGCGGTCCATCAGGATCTGGGCCGATGCCCCGTCCGATAACTGGCTGGCGTTTCCCGCGGTGATGTTGCTGCCCGGTCCGGTGAACTGCCCGCCCGGCCAGACGGTCTTCAAACCCTGCAGCGCCTCAAGCGTGGTGCCGGGGCGGATGCCCTCGTCCTGGGTGATCGTCACCGTCTCGGTGCCGGTCTTGTTGCCTTCCTTGTCGAACAGCGCGCGTTCGACCGTCATCGGCACGATTTCCTCGGCGAAGGCGCCAGTCTCCAGCCCGCGCGCCGCGCGTTGCTGGCTGCGCGCGCCATATTCGTCCTGTGCGGCGCGGGTGATGCCATAGCGTTCGGCAACGATCTCGGCGGTTTCGATCATCGGGATGTACGCGGCGGGCTCATGCGCGATCACTGACTGGTTGATGTAGCGCGGGGCATCCTTGGTCACCGTGAAGCTGATCGATTCCATGCCGCCAGCCAGCGCGACATCGGCCTCGTCGCAGATGATCGTCCGCGCGGCGAGCGCGACCGCGGTCAACCCCGATCCGCATTTGCGATCGAGCGTAAAGGCGGGCACCGATTGCGGCAATTGCCCCGCAAAGATCGCCATTCGCCCCGCATTGCCGCCCTGGCTGCCCCATTGGCTGCCCACGCCCCAGAATACCTCGTCAATGCGGGCGGGATCGATACCGGCGCGGTCGACCGCGGCGTTCATCACATGGCCGGCCAGCGCAGGCGCTTCGGTCGCGTTGAAGGCGCCGCGATAGGCCTTGCCGATGGCAGTACGGGCGGTGGCGATGATGGCGGCTTCACGCATGGCGGTTCCTCTCGCAGATCGACTTTAATGCTGCGCGAGATGGCGGATGTTCGCTGGCTTGTCGATCATGATTGAACAATCGGCCCCCTTATGGGCCCCAGACGGGCGGTGCGCATGAAGTTGGGGGGGAACGCACCGCCCGACGACCCCGTAGGCCATGAAGGAAGGGTCGCATCACGTATTCGGGCGTCCGTGAAGGGTGGTTACAGCAGTGGCGATTCTTTTTGGGGGTGGCTTCACGGGCAACGATATGCTTGGCCCCGTTCCAACGGCCGACGATCGGGCGAGACCGTGACTGTAACTTTCTGCGTAGGCGATGCGTATGGCATTATCGGGAGTGCAGGGAAGGGCGAGCGAAGAACAGCTCAAGGGGCTGATGGTCCGGGGTCTCGATGGCGAGGCTGCGGCCCAGAACGCCCTGCTGACCGCGCTTGTCCCGTTGCTGCGATCCTTTTTCGGGCGCCGTTTGCGCGGGGCCGCTGATGATGTCGAGGATCTGGTGCAGGATACGTTGATTGCCATCCACTCGCGGCGCGCGAGCTATGATCGGGATCGTCCGTTCACGGCCTGGGCCTATGCGGTCGCGCGCTACAAGATGATCGATCACTTCCGCCGCACCCGCAACACGGTGCCGTTCGAAGACCTTGAGGACATCTTGGTGGCTGAAGGTTTTCAGGAGGCAGCGTCCGCGCAGATGGATGTCGACAAGCTGCTGAAGGGCATTTCCCCCAAGCAGGCGCGGGCGATCCGCCAGACCAAGATCGACGGATTGAGCATTGCCGAAGCCGCCGAGAGCGCCGGCATCAGCGAAGCCGATGTGAAAGTTTCCGTGCACCGCGGGCTGAAAGCGCTCGCCGCGCGATTGAAGGGCAAGTGATGCGTACCGAAGACCTGATCCAGTCGCTCAGCGCCGACACCCGCGCGATCCCGCGCCATGCCGATCGGCGGCGCGTGCTGATGGGGCTGCTGGTCGGCAGCCTGGCAACGCTGGCGGTCGTGGTGTTCGGCATGGGGCTGCGGCAGGATTTGCCGGGCGCGATGATGACGATGCCCTTCATGATGAAATGGGCCTATTCGATCTCGCTCGGCGTGCTGGCGCTGGTCGCGACGCTGCACGTCGCACGGCCGGATGCGCCGCCGCTGCGCACCGCCTGGATCGTGGTGCTGCCGGTTGCCCTGTTGATGCTTGCGGCGATTGCCGAGCTGGCGACCGCCCGGGACGATGTCTGGATGGCGTTATGGATGGGCAGCAGCTGGCGCGAATGCTCGATGCGGGTCGCCTTGCTGTCGCTGCCGATCTTCGCTGGCCTCATCTGGGCATTCCGCCAGCTCGCCCCAACCCGGTTGCGGACCGCAGGGGCGGCGGCGGGGCTCGCCGCGGGGGGTTGTGCGGCAACCTTGTACGGCCTCCACTGTCCTGAAGTGTCCGCCACCTTCGTCGTGACATGGTACACGCTTGGGATGGTGCTGTCGGCTGCCGTCGGCGCGCTGCTGGGGCCGAGATTGCTGCGCTGGTAAGTGCATCTTGCCCCTTATCCCAAGCGTTATCCGTCACCCCGGGCTTGACCCGGGGTCCCGCTGCCTTGCTCCACGCTGAAGAAGCGGGACCCCGGCTCAAGGCCGGGGTGACGGCAATAGGGCGATGGCACAACGGCAATCTCGATCGCCTTGTAACCAACTCCCTCACCCCCGCGAATAGCGGGGCATGGAAGCGGCCACTGCGATCGCTTCAACGCTATCTCAGGAGCCTATCATGCGTGCCATTCTTGCTGCTTCGGCCGCTTTGCTGCTCGCCGCTTGTTCGGGTGCCACGGCATCCTCGCCCGCACCCGCCCGTGAAGGCGCCAGCGCGCCTGCGCCCATCAGCGTCGCGGCGACCGGTGATGCGGCCCACCCCGTCGTGGTCGAACTCTACCAGAGCCAGGGTTGTTCGAGCTGCCCGCCCGCGATCAAGGTCGTCAACCGCCTTGCCGACCGCGCCGATGTGATCCCGCTGACCTTTGCGGTAACCTATTGGGATCAGCTTGGCTGGAAGGACAGTTTTGCGTCGCCGGCCTTCACCGCGCGCCAATGGGATTATGCGCACACCGCGGGCCGCAGCCAGGTCGCGACGCCGCAGGTGATCGTCAATGGCCGTGACGCCGTGCTCGGCAGCCGCGAAGGCGAGCTGAACCAGGCGATTGCCCGCAACGTCAACAAGGCCGGGCCAGAAATCGCGGTTGCCGGGAACCGGGTGACTGTCGGCGCAGGTACAGGAAATGCCACCGTGTGGGTTGTGCGTTACGATCCGCGCACGATCAATGTGTCGATCAACGCGGGCGAAAATGGCGGCCGCACGATCCCGCACCGCAACGTCGTCCGCGACCTGACCAGCCTTGGCCAGTGGCAGGGAAAATCGGCAAGCTTCACGCTGCCATCCGCACCGGCGGGCCTCGCCACCGCGGTGCTGGTGCAGCAAGGCAAGGGCGGGCCGATCGTGGCTGCGCGCAAGATTTAAGGCTGGCTGCGCTTTATCTTCACCAGCGCTGCATCCAGCGCCGAAAGAAACCGGGAGCGGTCCGTCTTGCCGAACGGGGCGGGGCCGCCGATCACGTCGCCGCCAGCGCGCAGATCGGCCATAATCGCGCGGGTCGCGATGGCGCTGCCGATCGAACTGGTGGTGAAGGGTTTGCCAGTCGGCGCGATTACCACCGCGCCCGCCTTCAGGCAGCGATCCGCGAGCAGGATATCGGCGGTGATCACGATCTTGGCGGCATCGGCGCGTACGGCGATCCAGTCGTCGGCGGCGTCGAACCCATCGCTCACCACGACGCGCTCGACCATCGGGCTGATCGGCACGCGGAACGGGCTGTTGCTGACAATGGCGACGGGCACGCCGTGGCGCTCGGCGACGCGGTAAACTTCGTCCTTCACCGGGCAGGCATCGGCATCGACCAGAATGCGGATCATGGGAGGGACAGCCAAATCCATCTTACGTCGTCACCCCGGACTTGATCCGGGGTGACGCTAACGCTGTAGCAAGGAGAAGCGGGACCCCGGGTCAAGCCCGGGGTGACGAGAATGTGTCGACGGCGACACGGCGAGCGCAACGCTTGCGTTCCAGTCCTTACTTCGGGCGATACGGCGGCTTCGGTCGTCCACCAGCCCCACCCGGACCACCAGAGCGCGGTGGACCACCCGGGCGTGCACCTGGCGGACCACCGGGACGACCACCCGTTGGCTTGGCGCCAAAGCGCTTCACTGGCGGGCCGCCACGCTTGTGACGATCATTGCCGCCCTCGGCGGCAGGACCCGTGGCGGATGCCTCGATCTCGACGCCACCGTCATCGTCGCTGCCGCCCGCAGTGCGCTTCAGCGAATCCTTGAACTTGGCGGCGGCGGCGCGCGGGATTTGGAAGAAAGTTTCGTTCGCGCCGATGCGGATCGCGCCGATCTCATTCTTGGTGATGTGCCCGCGACGGCAGATCAGCGGCAAAATCCAGCGCGGATCGGCATTCTGGCGGCGCCCGATGCCCATCTTGAACCAGACGGTGTCCTCAAAACCGGCGCGGTGGCCGTCAGCGCTACCATGCGGCTGCTTGTCGCGGTCGATCAGCTCCTCAGGCGCGGGCATCTTGGCGCGGAAGGCGCGGACGAGTGCAGCGGCGATTTCCTCGGGGCTCTTTTCAGCGAGCAGGCGCTGGGCGAGCTCGCGATCGTCCTCGTCGATCTCGACGGGTTCGAGCAATTGCGTGATCAGCCGCTCGCGGTCGTTCTTGCGAATATCCTCGCTCGACGGCGGGTTGATCCAGTCTGCATTGATCTTGGCGTTGCGCAGCATTGATTCGACCATCCGGCGGCGCGGATAGGGGACGACGAGGATCGCGGTGCCCTTCTTGCCGGCGCGACCGGTGCGGCCCGACCGGTGCTGAAGCGCCTCGGCATCGCGCGGCAGCTCGACGTGAATCACCAGCGACAGCGTCGGCAGATCGATCCCGCGTGCCGCGACATCGGTGGCAACGCAAACGCGGGCGCGCTGGTCACGTAGCGCCTGGAGGGCGGCGTTACGCTCATTCTGGCTGTGCTCGCCCGACAGCGCGACCGCGCCAAAGCCACGCTCGGTCAGCCCGGCATGAAGATGGCGGACATTGTCGCGCGTCGCGCAGAAAAGCATCGCCGTTTCGGCTTCATGAAAGCGCAGCAGGTTGACGACGACATTCTCAATATCGGCAGGCGCAACGGTGACGGCTTGATAGCTGATATCGCCGTGGCCGCGATCTTCGCCCACTGTTGAGATGCGCAGCGCGTCGCGCTGATAGCGCTTGGCGAGCGCGACGATTGGCTTGGGCATCGTCGCCGAAAACAGCATCGTGCGGCGCTCATTGGGGGTCGCATCGAGGATCTGCTCGAGATCTTCGCGGAAGCCCATGTCGAGCATTTCGTCGGCCTCATCGAGTACCGCGACCTTCAGCGCGCGCAGGTCGAGCGAGCCGCGTTCGAGGTGGTCGCGCAACCGGCCCGGCGTGCCGACGACGATATGCGCGCCCTGGCTCAGGCTGCGGCGTTCCTTCGCGGCATCCATCCCGCCCACGCAAGTGGCGATCCGCGCGCCGAGCTTGCCGTAAAGCCACATGAGCTCGCGGCTCACCTGCAGCGCGAGTTCGCGCGTCGGTGCGATCACCAGCGCGAGCGGTTCGCGGATAAAGGGCAGCGCGCCATTTTCGTCGAGCACTTCGCCCGCCATCGCAATGCCGAAGGCGACGGTCTTGCCGGAGCCGGTCTGCGCCGAGACGATCAGGTCGCGTCCCGCGGCTTCGGGTTCGATCACAGCCGCCTGAACGGGGGTGGGGGCTTCGTAACCACGGGCGGTGAGCGCTTCGACAAGAAGCGGGGGCAGGGTGTTGAAAGGCATGAACGTCCAATTGGGTTGCGCCACGAAAGGCGGCTGGGCGGGTCTCGGCGAGAGCGCCGGACGAGCAACGTGGCGATGCGCCATATCGACGCCCACGTCAAGCGAAGGCTGTCCAATTGAAACGCGCCTGATACTAGCGGTAAGGTGGAATTGTGCCATCGTGACGCGCCGGGGAGCCTGTTGCTTGATTTATATCGTGCTCAATCTCGTGCCCATTCTGGCAGCGACAATGCTGGGGCTCGTGCTTGGTTATGTGCATCACCGGTTCGCCAGGGGTAGTGCGCGTACGCCCTCGCCGGGGCTGATCGTCACCGCAGCGCTGGGCGAATTCTGGCTGGCGTCGATCCTGGCGGGCGCGCTCATCCTTGCCCCGCCAAAAGCCGATCCATGGATTATGGCGGTCGGCAGTGCCGTGGTGATCTGGGCCGGGTTCGTGCTGCCGTTGTTGGCGATCACGCTCGGCTATCGCGGCGTGCCAGTGCGGTTGATCGCGCGGGATTGCGGCCATTGGCTGATCCTGATGGTCGCGCAGGCGGTACTGATGAAGAGCATGGGACTGGTGCCGCCACCGACCTGACCGGGGTGCCAGATTACAAGGACGGCCAAAGCCCGTATCGCCGCTAGCCGGCATCGCGGGCAGGGGGACGCTCGTCGGTGCTTCGAGACGATCGGTGAGGTGCCGGTCGGTCGATGCGGCCGTCGTTTCCCCTGTTTTCTTCCCCTTTTTCAAGGAAATCATCATGGCCGATCAAACCCACGATATCGTCGATACCGCTGTTGCCGCCGGTTCGTTCACCACGCTCGTCGCTGCCGTAACTGCCGCTGGCCTGGTTGAAACGCTGAAGGGCGAAGGCCCCTTCACCGTCTTCGCACCGTCCGACGACGCCTTTGCCAAGCTGCCCGCGGGCACGGTCGAAAATCTCGTCAAGCCTGAGAATAAGGATCAGCTGACCGCGATCCTGCTGCTGCACGTCGTCCCCGGCAAGGTGATGGCAGCCGATGTGGCAGGCCAGAAGGTCACGCCAGCATCGGCAGGCGGCACCGAACTGCATGTCGATGGTACGCACGGCGTTGTCGTGAACGGCGCGACCGTGGTGTCGGCCGATATCGTCTGCACCAATGGCGTCATCCACGTCATCGACACGGTAATTCTGCCAGCGGCATAAAAATGATGGGGGCCGGGGATGATTTTTCCCGGCCCCATTTTTTTTACGTTGCGTTCCGGGCGGATGTCATGACCTGATAGTCAACGTGCACCGCTGTTTTCGGATCGTAGATTATGCGCCATCCCACCCCCGATCCCATCCGACCCGGAAAGGAAAGCGTGTGGGATTATCCGCGCCCTGCCATTGCCCAATTGACCGACGCGCATTTGCGCATCGAGTTTGAACGGCGGGTGCTCGCCGAGACGCGAAACGGCGTCCGCACACTCGAGACGAGCCACCCGCCGAGCTATTACTTCCCGCCCGACGATGTCGATCAGTCGATGCTCGCGCTTTCCGGCGGTTCGGCGAGCATTTGCGAATGGAAGGGGCAGGCACGCTATTTCGACGTGATCGGCCCCATCCGGCGACTGTCACGGATCGGCTGGGCCTATCCTGCGCCAACCCGGGCTTTCGAGATGTTGCGCGATCACATTGCCTTTTATGCCGCGCCGATGGACGCCTGCTTCGTTGATGGCGAGCGTGCGACGCCGCAGCCCGGTGGCTTTTATGGCGGCTGGATTACCAGCGCCGTCGCCGGGCCGTTCAAGGGCCCTCCGGGCACGCAGTTCTGGTGAGTGTGCCGCTGCTGAGCGTCACCGCGCTCGCCAAATCGGTCCCCGGCGGGCGCAGGCTGTTCAGCGGGCTCGACCTGACCGTGGATGCAGGCGGGCTGATCGCGATTGTCGGCGAAAGCGGGGTCGGCAAATCGACTTTGCTCAACATGCTCGCCGGGCTGGACCGCGCGGATAGCGGCACGATCGCGATCGAGGGCACGGCGCTTGACGGGCTTGACGAGGCGGCGCTGACGGCGGTGCGGCGTACCCGGATCGGCTTTGTGTTCCAGGCCTTTCACGTCCTGCCCTATCTGACGCTACGCCAGAATGTCGCGCTACCGCTCGCCCTGGTGTCGAGCGACCGGGCGCAAGTGGCCGCCAAGGCCCAGGCGATGCTTGAGCGGGTGGGACTTGGGACGCGCGGCGATGGGTATGCGCGTGACTTGTCGGGCGGCGAGTTGCAACGCGTGGCGATCGCCCGCGCGCTTGTCCACCGCCCGGCGATTATCCTCGCTGATGAGCCGACCGGCAATCTTGACCCGGAGACGGCGGCGCGCGTGCTGGCGCTGTTTGCCGACGCGGTGCGTGAGGGCGGCGTCGCGGCCATCATCGTCACCCATTCGGCCGCCGCCGCCGCGATTGCCGACCGGACGCTGACGCTCACTCCGAACGGATTGGTTGAGCACAGGCGTGGCTGACGCGACCATCGCCCAGGCGAGGCTCGCACTGCGCTGGCTGATCATCGGCGAATGGCGCGCGCATCCGGTGCGACTGGCATTGACGGCAGTGGCGATCGCGATCGGCGTGGCGCTTGGCTTTGCCGTCCATCTCGTCAACGGATCAGCGCTGGGCGCGTTCGACGAAGCGCTGAAGACCGTGAACGGCACCGCGGATCTGCGCGTCCGCGCGACCAGTCCGCTGGGGTTTGACGAGGCGCTCTATCCCCGCGTGGCAACCGCGACGGGGGTTGCCGATGCCAGCCCGGTGCTGGTCCTTCCGGCCCGCGCCGGCAAGGTGAGGCTGCGGCTGATCGGGCTCGATGTGATCCGGGCGGCGCAGGTCACTCCTTCGCTGATCGGCTTTCCGGCGCGAGGGTTGGACAGCGCCGCAGACACCGCCTTTGCCGATGATGCATTGTTCCTGTCGGCAACCGCGATGCGGACGCTGAAGGTAAAGGCAGGCGATAAAGTGAATCTCGTTGCGGGTGGTGAGGTGGTAACTTTCCGGGTCGCTGGCGGCTTGCCGGGGATTGCCGAGGGGCAGGTGATCGGCGTGATCGATATTGCCGCGGCGCAGTGGCGCTTCGGGCGACTCGGTAAGCTCGACCGGATCGACATCAAGCTTGCGAAGGGCGCCAGCGACGCCGGTCTGCGGGCGATCCTGCCTGAAGATGCCGTAATTGACACTGACAGCAGCGCGGGCACGCGGAGCGACGCCTTGTCGCGCGCGTACCGGGTCAATCTGGAGATGCTCGCGCTGGTTGCGTTGCTGACCGGCGGGTTTCTGGTGTTTTCGGCGCAATCGCTGTCGGTGGCGCGGCGGCTGCGCGCGTTCGCCCTGGTGCGGACCCTGGGCTTGCCGCGATCCGGGATTGTCGCGACGGTGGCGCTGGAGGGGCTGGCGATCGGCTTGATCGGGGCGCTGCTTGGGCTGTTGCTGGGCTATGCGCTTGCCTGGGGCGCGGTGGCGAGCCTGGGGGGTGATCTGGGCGCGGGCTATTTCAGCGGGGGCAATGTCCGGCTTGGATTTTCGCCGGGCGGCGCGACCGGCTTTTTCGGGCTCGGCGTGCTGACGGCAGTGCTCGGCAGCGTCGTGCCAGCGCGGCTGGCGGCGCAGGCGGCCCCGGCGGTCGCGCTGCGCAATGCAGGCGATGTCGTCGATCCGCGCGCGCCAGTGAACTGGGCGCTAGCCGCGGGGCTGATCGTGGCGGGCGGGGCGATGGCGACGCTGCCCGCGATCGGTGGCCTGCCGCTGTTCGGCTTTGGCAGCATGGCGCTGATCCTGGCGGGCGGGATCGCCGGGATGCCGTGGCTGGCGCGCGCGTTGCTCGCCCCGCTGGCGCGGCAGCCGGGGCGCTGGGTGCCGATGGACCTTGCCATCCGCCATCTCCACGGCGCGCCGGGGCAGGCGGCGACGGCCTTGTGCGGGATTGTCGCGAGCACGGCGCTGATGATCGCGATGGCGGTGATGGTGACCAGCTTTCGCGGTGCGGTCGATGCCTGGCTCGGCGAGGTGCTCTCGGCCGATCTGTATCTGCGAGTCGACGGCGCGGGTGGTTTCGACCGGGCGGCGCAGGGGCGGCTGGCGGCAACGCCGGGGGTGGCGCGCATCGCCTTCAGCCGCCAGATTCCGCTCACGCTGGCGCCCGATCGCCCGCCGGTTTGGCTGATCGCGCGGCCGGTGCTGGCCGATGATCCCACATTGGTGCTGATCGAAAAGGCGGGGCGTCTGCCCAATCGGGCGATACCGGTATGGATCTCGGAACCTGCCGCACGGCTTTATGGCTGGCGCGTGGGGCAAACCATATCGCTGCCGATCGGCGGGCGGTTCGTGGTGGCCGGCATGTGGCGCGATTATGCGCGCCAGCAGGGGGCGGTCGTGATTCGCGATCATGATTATGATCGGCTGACGGGGGACACGAGCCGCGGCGAAGCAGCAATCACGCTGGCGCCGGGTGCCAATGGCGAGCGCGTTGGCAAAGCGTTGATCGCGCGCGCGCCGGATGCTTTACGGGGCGCGGTGGAATTGGCCGCGCCCGGCACGCTCCGTCGCTTCGCGCTCACACTCTTCGATCGCAGTTTTGCAGTCACCTATTTGCTTGAAGCGGTTGCCATTCTTGTCGGACTGGCCGGGGTGGCCGCCACAATGTCAGCGCAGACGATCGCGCGTGCCCGTGAATTCGGGATGCTGCGGCATATTGGCGTTTCGCGATGGCAGATCGTGGCGATGCTGGCGAGTGAGGGCGCATTGCTCGGGCTGGTCGGCGCGGCGGCGGGGATCGCGCTCGGCGGGGTGCTGGCCCAAGTGCTGGTGCATGTGATCAATCCGCAATCATTCAACTGGACGATGGACACATTGGTGCCCTGGCCGACAATCGTCGCGATCGCTGTCGCGCTGGTGGTGGCAGCGGCGGGCACCGGCGTGCTGGCCGGGCGGCAGGCGCTGGGCAGCGATGCGGTGCGCATGGTTCGGGAGGATTGGTGATGCGGCGCGCGCTGCTGGCAATTTTGGCGCTGATGCTGGCGGCGGCGAGCGACTATCCCGTGGTCCGCCCCGGCGTACCGTTGCGCTTCCCCGCCGATCACGGTGCGCACCCGGCGTTTCGCACCGAATGGTGGTATGTCACGGGGCGCATCAAGGGCGAAGATGGCCGCGATCTCGGCTTTCAGATTACCTTTTTCCGAACCACCCCCAAGATCGACAGCGCCAACCCCAGCCGCTTTGCCCCGCGCCAGATCCTGTTTGCGCATGCCGCGCTGTCTGATCCCAAGGTCGGCCGTCTGCTCCACGGCGAACGCGCGGCCCGCAGCGGCTTTGGGCTGGCGCAGGCGCGGATTGGCGATACCGATGTCGCGATCCGCGACTGGCGGATGCGGCGGCTGCCCGATGGTCGGTTCGCCACAACAGTGGCAACGCGCGATTTTGCGCTGATGCTGACGCTGCGGCCAACCCAGCCGCCGCTGCCCCAGGGCGAGGTCGGCTATAGCCGTAAGGGGCCGCGCCCCGAACAGGCGAGCCATTATTATTCGCTGCCGCATCTTGTCGTTACAGGGCAGCTTATGCGCGGCGGCAAGGCGCAGGCGGTAACGGGGCAGGCGTGGCTCGATCGCGAATGGTCGTCCGATTATCTCGGCGGGCAGGCGGTGGGCTGGGACTGGACCGGGCTGAACCTTGACGATGGCGGTGCGCTGATGGTGTTCCGGATTAGGGGCGCGGACGGCAAGGCGATCTGGGCGGGCGGATCGCTCCGCCGCGCCGATGGTCGGATCACGCGCTTTGCCCCTGGCGATGTGCGGTTCGATAGTTTTCGGCGCTGGCGATCGCCGCGCACCGGGGCGCTTTATCCGGTGGGGCAGTCGGTAACGATCCGGTTGCCCGAAGGGGTGCGGAGCTGGCGTCTCGATCCGCTGTTCGACGATCAGGAGCTCGATGGGCGGCGCGGCGGCCAGCCGGTTTACTGGGAAGGTGCTGTGAAAACGCAGGGCGGCACCGGCTATCTCGAACTCACGGGCTATGCCGATCGGCTGCGGATGTAGTCACCGCGCGTTTGGTCAGGAAGAAGCCGGGGCTATCGGCTGGCGAGCAAACATGCTCTTCTAAGTGCCGGGCAGCGGGGGCACGGCATATCAAATGACAACCGAAACACGACCATTCGGTTTCTGGACGGCAACCGCGCTGGTGGTGGGCGGGATGATTGGCGCTGGGATTTTCGTCCAGCCAGCGCAGCTTGCGCCATTCGGCTGGACGGGGGCGGCGGCTTGGCTCGTCGCCATTCCGGGCGCTTTGCTGCTTGCCTATGTGCTGTCGTGTCTGACCGCTGCTCGCCCCCATGCAACGGGCACGGTTGCCATCGTGGCGGAAGGGCTGGGAACGCTGCCGGGACTGCTGGTCGGCTGGAGCTATTGGGTCGGCATCTGTTCGGCCAACGCCATCATCGCGCTGACCGCGGTGCGCTATGGCGCGCAGTTTTTCCCCGCGCTCACCGCCACGCCGCTTGCCACCGCGATTGCCGCAACGGCGTTGATCTGGGCGCTGACCGCGCTCAATTTTGGCGGGGCAAAGGGGGCCGGCCGGTTTCAGGTCCTGACGACGGTGCTGAAGCTGCTGCCGCTGGTGGCGGTTGCCGCCATCCTCGCGGGCCTGTCCGTGGTCGATCCGGCGCGGTTCTCGGTTAACCCGCATACGCCGTTCGATGCGCGCCAGTTCACGATGGTGCTGACGCTCGCCTTTTTCCCGCTGGTGGGGTTCGAGTGCGCGTCACTGGCGGCAGAGCGCGTCCGCGATCCGGCGCGCAACGTATTGCGGGCGACGTTGGTTGGAACGGCGCTGACGGGAATTCTGTACATCATCCTGTGCAACGGCATCGTGTTTGCGCTGCCCGAAGCGATGGTTGCTGCGTCCGATGCGCCGATTGCGATGTTTGTCGAAAATTTCTGGGGGCGTGGTGCCGGGTTGCTGATTGCGGCCTTTGCGTCGATTTCTGCCATCGGGTGTCTGAATGGCTGGGTGCTGATGCAAGGCGAACTGCCGCTGGGGATGGCGCGCGCCGGCATTTTGCCCGCCATCTTGGGGCGGACAACCGACCGCGATGTGCCGATCTTCGCGATGCTGCTTTCCAGCGGCGTCGCCAGCCTGTTGGTGCTGTCAGGCGCGATTCCGGGACTAACCGATGTGCTGACCTTCATGCTGCAACTGACGACGGCGGCGACGGTGTGGTTTTACTTCGGCGCCTGTGCCGCGGCGTTCGCGTTCGGCATCGTGCGCCCGCTTGCGGTTGTCGGCATGGCATTTTCGGCTTGGGTGTTGTGGGGATCGGGCATGGAGGCGCTGCTGCTGAGCATCGTCCTGATGCTGACCGCGCTACCGCTCTACTGGATCGCGCTACGCCGCCGCCCGCTTGCGGAACAGCCGACCTAACAGGCTCCGGTCCTTCAAAATCTCATGCGCGGCATTGTGCCCCGGTGCGCCGGTGACGCCGCCACCGGGATGGGTGCCCGATCCGCACATATAGAGCCCGGCAACGGGTGAGCGATAATCGCCATGCCCCAGCACGGGTCGCGCTGCCCAGAGCTGGTCGAGGCTCATCCGGCCGTGGAAAATATCGCCGCCGATCAGCCCGAACTTGCGCTCCAGATCGAGCGGGGAGTGGATTTGCCGCGCGATGATGCTCGCCTTGAAATTCGGCGCGTGTTGCGTGACGCAATCGATGATGTGGTCGGCAGCGGTTTCACGCGCGTCATCCCAGCTGCGACCGTCCGGCAGTTCAGGCGCAAATTGCTGGCAGAACAGGCTGGCGACGTGCAATCCCGGAGGTGCCAGAGAATCGTCGACGGTGGAGGGCAGCTTCATCTCGACAATCGGCGCCTTCGACCAGCCGAACGCGCGCGCATCGTCATAGGCCTGGTCCATATAGTCCATGCCCGGCGCGATGATGATCCCGGCGGTGTGGTGCTCTGCCTTTTCTTTGCCCGGCAGCACGCTGAAATCGGGCAGCTCGCTCAGCGCGACGTTCATCCGGAACGTGCCTGACCCCGTCTTGAAGTTATCGATCCGCCGCTTGAAATCGGGCTTCAGATCGGCAGGCGCGATCAGCTGGCGATAGAGCAGCGCCGGGCCGACATTGGCCGCAACCACATCAGCGGCGATCTCCTGGCCCGACTCCAGCAAAACCCCGATCGCCTTGCCACCGTTCACCAGCACCTGCGCCACCGGCGCTTCCAGGCTGATCTCCACCCCATGCTCCACGCACGCCTCGGCCATGGCCTTGGTGATCGATCCCATCCCGCCGACCGAATGGCCCCATGCGCCCTTCTTGCCGTTCACTTCGCCGAACACGTGGTGGAGCAGCACATAGGCCGAGCCGGGCGTACTCACCCCTGCGTAATTCCCGACCACCGCGTCGAAGGCAAAGGCGGTCTTGACATGATCGTCCTCATACCAGCCGTCGAGGAAATCGCGCGCTCTCTTGGTGAACATGTCGAGCACATCGGCCTGCGCATCGACGCTCATCCCCGCCAGCTTGCGCCCCTGCGCCGCGGCGCTCAGTAAAGCCGGAATGCCGCCACCGGCATTGGGCGGGGTCTTGAGCGACAAATCGCGCAGCACTTCCGCCACGCGCTCGAGCGCCGCCTCATAAGCCGGAAAGGTATCGGCATCCTTTTGCGAGAAGCGCGCAAATTCGGCCTGGGTCCGTGCAGTGCCGCCGCCTAGTTTCAGATAGGTATCGGGAAAGGGGAAGAAATTGCTGATCGTGCGCTCGATGATGCGAAAGCCGCGATCGTGCAGCTTCATATCGGCAATCACCTGCGGGCGGAGCAGCGACACGGTGTAGCTCGCGGTCGAATTGCGGAACCCGGGGTGAAACTCCTCCGTCACGCACGCCCCGCCGATGATGTCGCGGCGTTCGAGCACGCGGACCTTCAACCCGGCTCGCGCAAGGTAAAAGGCGCAGACAAGGCCGTTATGCCCACCGCCGATGATGATTGCGTCGTATCGCTTGGTCATGGGCGAAGGTGGTGCCGTGGCGGGCGGCGATTGTCGAGGGGGCGGGGAACGAGAGGGTCGAGATAGGCGCGCAATGGTTCCTTACCCAAAATAGAAAGATGCGCTACGACGACGCTGATCTGCCGGGTGACGCGGCCTGCCCTGCATAGACAAAGCGAGAAATCGATGTTCGATGAAGTTGGTTTTCCACGCGGCCCTGACTTGGGCCACGCCGTCCGCGTCCTTGACACCTTCGTCTACTGTAGCCGTGCCGCCGAAGGCGTGGACGACGCCGAGGTTGATCGCATCATCGAATGGTCGCAACGCCGCAATGTCGAACGCGATATTACCGGCGTGCTCGTGTTCGGCAGCGGCGTGTTTTTCCAATGGGTCGAGGGGCTGCCCACCGAAGTGGAGAATTTGATCGCGATCCTTTACGGCGATCCGCGCCATTATGACATCGTGCCGCTGGACCGGAGTGTTGATGAGCGCGAGCGTCTCTATCCGAATTGGGAGATGGAGCGGGTCGGCGCTGACCACATTCGCGCAGTGCTGAACGATGCACTCGAGAGTGCCGAAGACGATAACAACATCGCCGCCCTCAGGCGTATCCTGAAGCACCTTGATTCGGGGCCGCTGGAGACGCTTGGGCGACGTTAACTCGGTCAGCGAAAGGCGGTTCGAGCCGATCCGAAGTTGAGAGGTTCCGGCCGTCTCGGTTTCTGGGGTGACGAGGGGGCAGGTGTGGGCCACCTGTCGCAATGTCCTACATCGCTGGCAAGTGATATGGTCGTTGCTGCTCTTTGAAATCGTCGAGAATCAGGGATTTGCACTGGCGAAATTGCAGCCTGCAAAGAAGTGATCGCAACCCGCAACTTCCGCAACCTTACCCTGCAAAGGTGGTGTGTGGCAGGGGCTTTGCCTCTCTTCACCGACGTCACCCCGGACTTGATCCGGGGTCCCGCTTCTACTTCTGGCGGCGGCGAAGGTAGCGGGACCCCGGGTCAAGCCCGGGGTGACGGGGAGGGGTTTGGGCTACCCCCGCGCCATCCGCGCCTGCTTCCCCCAACCCGCAGCTGGCGCATGATGCAATCGCGCCTCGGGTATCGCCGCGCGGATTTTCGCCGCGAAACTCCGCAAGCACACTTCGCTCCGCCCGATCGGCCCCACCGTAAAACTCTCTGACGCCATCCCCGCCTGCACCCGTGTGATGAGCCAGGTATCCTCGGCGTTCACATGGCGGTTGATGCGATCATTGGCGTAACGCGCCAGCTTCATCTCGCGGCGGTCATCGGGCAGCGCGAAGGCCATCATCCGCAGCACCGATTGCGTCGGGTTGATCGGCAGCCACTGCATGAAATCGACCTGATCAGGATACAGATCGAAGGCGATGTTGGGCCAGAGCTTGTAATAGAGCCACAGCCGCTGATTGGCCTCCGGCAAATGATCGGCGCGGGGGACATAGGTCTGGTAGAAGCGTTCCCACCAATCGGCGGACGGGCGGTCGACCAGATAGCCTGACATTTTGTCGACAAAGGGTTGCGCTTCGATCGCGTAGCTTTTGCCGAACAGCCGCGTCAGGCCCGGATGCGCGACCGGGATGTGGAGATTGTCCGAATAATTGTCGCCGATGTTCTTCCAGTTCACCGCGCGATCGCGGGTGTAAGCGGGGGTGATCGTCCGCAGGTCTTCGAAGCGATACGGTTCGATCTCCTGCGCATACGGGGCCATCATGTCGGCGACCGACGGACCGCCATCATCCTTCAGCCGGACGAACACGAAGCCGCGCCAGATCTCCAAGCCAACCGCGAACAGCCCCTGGCCGCGCTTGTCGAGCGTCGGGTAATCGGCGCTAACGGGCACTCCGGTCAGGCTGCCGTCGAGTTCATAGCTCCAGGCGTGATAGGGGCAGATGATCTTCTTGGCGCACCCGCCGCTCCCCTCCAGCAGGCGCATCGCGCGGTGGCGGCAGACATTGGTGAAGGCGCGCACCACATGGTCCTCGCCGCGCACGACGATCACACTCTCCCCGGCATAGTCGATTGATCGCCAGGTGCCGGGGCTGCTCAGGTCGCTTTCATGGCACACGATCTGCCATGACGGGCGGATGATCCGCGCCATTTCGGCATCGAAAAAATCGGGGTCGGTATAGGTCCAGCCGGGCAGGCCCCAATCGGCGTCGGGGTCGGCAGGTAATGGCTGTTCCTGCATTGTTGGCGCTCCCAGAGGCCAGATGATCGCCTCAGCGAGCAGCTTAGCGAGCCTTATGCCCGAATTAAACACTACTCCGTTCGGGCTGAGCGAAGTCGAAGCCCACGCGTTGCGCTTGCCCCCTTCGACTGCCTGCCAAGGCAGGCGCTCAGGACAGGCTTTGACGTCGCTCAGGGCGAACGGGTGTGGTGGGCTATCTGCTGCACGATACCCCGCTTGTCAGCACCGGTTTGGCGAGCGGGCAGGGCATGTGCCCCGCCCGCTGCCTGAACGATCAGAACTTGGCCGACACCTGGAAGCCATAGAAGCGTGGTTCGGCCGGGATGAAGGTCGGCACGCCGAACGCGCCACCGGTGTTGCCCGCGTCGAGCAGATAGCGCTCGTTGCTGGCGTTGCGAATGAACCCGGCGATTTCGAACCGCTCGTTGATGTTCACGCCGGCGCGGGCATTGTACAGCGTGACACCGGGCTGCGAGATCAGCGGGTTGTTGGGCAGCTCGAAGAAGATCTGGCTGCGATAGGTCATGGTCGGCGTCGCGAACAGGCGGACGCCGCCACCGATCGGGGTATCGATCGTAAACCCGGCCGATGCCTGAACTTCAGGCTGCAGACGGAAGCGGGCACCCGCAAAGGCTGGCGAGAAGGCGCTGTCCCGGCTGATGCCGCCATTGATGTATCCGATATTGCCGAAGATGTTCAGCCAGCGCGCCGCGCGCCAGTTTGCTTCGGCCTCGACGCCGACATTGTTGGCGTTACCAGCACTCTGCGTCAGCGTGGTGCCGTTGGGCTGGATCACGCTGACCTGGAAGTCGCTGTAATTCTGATAATAGACGCCGATCGAGCCGGACACGGGGCCGATCTTGCCCTTGATGCCCGCTTCATAGTTCCAGACGACTTCTTCGGCGACGGGCGTGAAATTGGCGACCGGACCGGTTGGCGTAGCGCGGGCCCCCAGCTGGACCACCGGCGAGCGGCGACCCTTCGAGACGGTGGCGAAGACGTTGATGTCGTCGGTCACGCGGTACAGCGCATTGAAGCGTGGCAGTACCGCCGAGAAGCTGTCCTGAACCAGAAAAGTCTGACCGGCGGTATCGACCTGGCCGGGGATCAACGATGCCGCGAGCGGATTGAGCCGAGGACGCGGCACGGTGGCGAAAAAGCCCGATTCGCGCTGCTCGATCAGTCCGCGCACACCAACGGTCAGCTCGAACCGTGGCGAGACCAGCCAGGTCACGTCACCGAACACCGAATAGGTATCGTTCTTGCCAATATTGCCGAACACCGACTGGTACAGCGTCAGCGGGCCAGACTCTGCAGGCACGGTGCCGTTGGGCAGCACGCAGCCGGGGCGCGTTGCAGCTACGGCACAGGTGAAGAAGGTTGCCTCGTTGCTCGAAAAGGGCACGATCTGCTGGCTGTCTTCCTGGAAGAAATTCCAGCCGAACGATGCACGGAAGTTATCGTCCTTATAGGCGAAGCGGCCTTCATGGTTGACCTGATAGCCAAACGCATTTTCGGCGAACTCAAGGAAGAAAGCGCGCGAGCCGTCAGCGTCGAAGATTTCGAGGCTGTTGAACTGGCGGAAGCCATTCACCGTGGTGAAGTTCCAGCCTGGGGCGAAATCATAGGAAAGCGTGATGTTCGCGTCCCACACATCGCGGCTCAGCCCGAGCTGGGCGTCGCCGAGCACGGCGGCCGAGACCGGCGAGCCCGACAGATTGGCAGGGCCGAAGACGTTGGCAGGGCCCGCTTCGGTCGGGAAAGTGCCCGAAATGAACGGCGTGCCGCCATTGCGCTGGCGATCATAGGTAGCGATCACATCGACCGTCAGGGCGTCGACCGGGGTGTAGCGGAGCGATGCGCGAAGGCCGAGCTGGTCTTGCGAGTAGAGCTCCCGCGTCTGGCTGGTCGCCAGATTGTTGATATAGCCGTCGCGGTTCTTGTATTCGCCCGCCAGGCGGACGGCGACAGTGTCGTTGCCCGCATTCACATAGCCCGAGGCGAGATAGGCATCGAAATTGCCATAGCCGCCTGTAATCTGACCCGAAAAGCCGGGCTTTGGCCGTGCTGAGACGATGCTGATCGCACCAACAGCAGAGGCGGTGCCGAACAACGTCGCCTGCGGACCCTTGATCACTTCGATCCGGTCGACGTCATAGATCGCCTGATACGAACCGCGCGAACGCGAGATATCCACGCCGTTGTAATAAAGTGTGACGCGGGGACCCTGCTGGGCCGAGCCACTGTCCGAGGTGATGCCGCGGATGACGATGCCAGGGTTATTCGCGCTCTGCTCCTGGATATTCAGGCCGGGGACGAAGTTCGACAGCTCGTCGAGGTCTGACACGCCCAGTTCGCGCAACCGCGCACCGGTGTTGACCGAAATCGTGATCGGCACATCGACATTGCGCTGCTCGATCTTCTGCGCAGTGACCAGAATGTCGGTGTCGTTGATCTGGTCGCTCGCCTGATCATCGGTTTGGGCGAGTGCCTGGGGCTCGGCCGACTGGGCATGGGCAGCGCTGGCAGCAAAGGAGCCCGACAGCAGCAGGGCAGCGGAAAGCGAACGATAACGAGTCATGATAAACCCCCGTGGTGGAGCGCCGCCTTTGGGGGAAACTTGTGTATGCTGCACTGCAATATCGAGACAGTTCGGCGACAGTTGCGCGTCGTTTCAAAGCGGTAGCCGGTTGTGCTTTTTGGGCATCGGTCGTCTGCTCGCACCGGTCAACGTCCGGAAGGGTTGCCTATCGCCTGCCGCTGACATAACATTAGGGCGCATCAGGTTCCCCGAGAGGGGAATAATAGGGAACGCGGAACCAGGGAGTAACCCTGCAAGCCGCGGCTGTCCCCGCAACTGTGACCGGTGAGTGGTCGCCCCGATATGCCACTGGATGCATCTGTATCCGGGAAGGTGGGGCGGACATGATGACCCGGGAGCCAGGAGACCTGCCTGACGCGGTCGGTCCTTTGCGCGGACGGGGTGTTCAGCGTGATCGAGGGTAATCCTCGCGTGACGACATCGATCGGGGTGGCGCGCGCGGGTGACAACCAGCGTCGATGCTGTCGTGCCATTGGTGCGTGCGACCCCTTGTTGTTGAAAAGGGGATAATCATGCGCACCAATTTTCTGAAGATCACCTCCTTGTCGTTCGTCGTGCTGGCTGGCTTTCCGGGCCAGTCGCGCGCCGAAACGCCCGTAGATGATGCGACCAGCGAACCCGTCATCATCGTCACCGCCAACCGATCACCCCAACCGATCGACCGGATCGGTCAGTCCGTCACCGTCATCGATTCGGCAGAGCTTGAGCGCCGCCAGAACAATAATGTCGCCGATGTGCTGCGCACCGTGCCCGGTGTCACTATTGCCCGCAATGGCGGCATTGGCAGTGTTGCATCGGTGTTCATCCGTGGTGCCGAAAGCGAGCAGACCGTTGCGCTGATCGACGGGGTAAAGCTCAACGATCCGTCCTCGCCGGGCGGAGGATTCTTTTTCGGTAATCTGCTGATCGGCAATATCGAGCGGATCGAGGTGCTGCGCGGCCCATCATCGGTATTGTGGGGCAGCCAGGCGATCGGCGGCGTCGTCAATATGATCACGCGGCGGCCAACCGAGCAGCTGACGATCAATCTGCGCGGCGAATATGGCTATCGCAACACCGGCCAGCTTGTCGGCAATATTGCGGGCAAAGCAGGCCCCCTATCGGTTAGCGCTGGAGCAGGGTGGCTTCGGTCGGACAGTATATCGTCGTTCAGCGAGGCGCGCGGCGCGACCGAGAAGGATGGCTATGACAATGTCGGCGCTAACGCCAATCTCAACCTGACGTTGACCGACTGGTTGTCGGTCGATGCGCGCGGCTGGTACTCGAACGGCCTGGTCAATATCGATGGCTTTCCACCGCCCAGTTTTTCGCTCGGCGATGTGAACGAAGAATCCCGCACGCGTGAAATCGTGGCCTATACCGGGCTGAATGCGGCACTTTTTGACGGGCGTTTTCGCAATCGGTTGGGCTATGCCTATACCGATACGCGCCGCCGCAGCGTCAATCTGGATGGCGTGCCCATTGAAAGCTTTGCCGCTACTGGTCGCAACGAGCGGATCGAATATCAGGGCGTTTTCGATATTGTCGATGGATGGCAGGCTACCGCGGGGCTTGAACGGGAAACCTCGCGCTCCGCGACGAGCAGTGGCGGTGGCCCGTTCGCCCGATCACGCGCGCGGATCGACAGCATCTACGGGCAGATCCTGGTGACGCCGATGACTGGCCTGTCACTGACGGGCGGCGTGCGGCACGACGATCACAACCGGTTCGGCGGCGCGACGACCTTTGCAGCAAGTGGTGTCTGGACGCCGGGGTCAATCGGCACGACGATCCGCGCGAGCTATGCCGAAGGGTTCAAGGCACCGTCGCTGTTCCAGTTGCAGAGTAATTTCGGCAATCAGCTGCTCCAGCCCGAGCGATCGCATGGCTGGGATGCGGGGTTCACCCAAAGGCTGATCGGTGACACGCTAACGGCGAGCGCGACCTATTTTTGGCGCGATTCGAGCGATCTGATCGCGTTCGTCTCCTGCCCGCTGCCGCGCACGGGAATCTGCGTGAACCGGCCCTTCGGGACGTTCGACAATGTCGCCAGAGCGCGCGCCGAGGGGGTCGAGATTGGCCTTGCGCTTCAGCCCGTTCAGGCGCTGCAGGTGCAGGCGAATTATACCTTTACCGATGCCACCAACCAAAGCCGGGGCAATGCCAATTTCGGCAGGCAATTGGCCCGCAGGCCGAAACATAGTTTTAGCGGGCTGGTGGATGTTCGCTGGTCATTCGGGCTGGAGACGGGGGCGACGCTGACCCATGTCGGATCGAGCTTCGAAAATGCCAGCAACAGCCGCAAGCTGCAGGGCTATGTGCTGGCCGATCTGCGCGCCTCCTATCCGGTGACCGCCGAGATCGATCTCTATGGCCGGATCGAGAACCTGTTCGATGAAGGCTATGAAACGGCGTTCGGTTTCGGCTCTCCGGGACGGGCCGGTTATGTCGGCGTCAGGCTGCGATACTGATGCGCATCGCGGCGATCCGGGCGGCGCTAGGCGTCCTACTGGCTGCTACTGCCAGCGCCGGTGGCGCGCAGCGTCTGCCCCGGATCGTCTCGATCAACCCATGTGTCGATACAGTGCTGGTGCGGGTCGCCGATCCGCGCCAGATCGCCGCGATCAGCCATTACTCGCAAGACCCGCGTGCAACATCGATCCCGCTGGCGACGGCGATGCGGTTCAAGGCAATTTCGGGCACTGCTGAGGAAGTGGTGGCGTTGTCACCTGATCTGGTGATCGCGGGCGGCCACGTCGATCCGGCCACCATTGGCGCGCTAAAGCGGCTGCGGATCAAGCTCGTCCAGCTTCCCGTGCCGACCACGATTGCGGAGAATAATGCGCAGATCCGCACGATTGCCCAATCTGCCGGGCAGGGTGCGCGGGGCGATCGGCTGGTGGCACAGGTCGATGCAGCGGTGCGTGCCGCTGCCCCTTCGGCGGGCGCTTCCGCCACACCGGCGCTGATTTGGCAGGGGGGCGGGCTGGTGCCGGGCAGCGGGACACTGTCGGATGATATGTTGCGGGCGGCTGGCTTTCGTAATCTCAGCGCCAGTTACGGGCTGAAGCAATGGGACATTCTGCCGCTCGAATATCTGGTCGCGCGACCCCCGCGCGTCCTTCTGTCGGTGGGGGCGGTCAATCCGAATGATCGGCTATTAGGGCATTCGGTGCTCCAACGGCTGAAAGGCCGCATGGCGATCCGCGTCTATCCCGATCGGTTGATGCAGTGCGGCGGGCCGATCGTCATCGATGCGGTGCGACGCCTTGCCGCAATCAGGCGTTCGTTGTGAGCCGCATCGCCCGGTTCAACCTGCTCCTTGCGACTGGGATCGCGGTGGCCATGATCGCCTCGCTGGCGGTCGGCAAAATCTGGGTGCCCTGGGGTATCTGGGCGAGTGATGATCCACGCTGGCTGATCGTCACCGAATTGCGCATGCCGCGCATTCTGCTCGCGGCGATCGTGGGTGCCGGGCTTGGTCTGTCGGGCGCGGCAATGCAGGGTTATTTGCGCAATCCACTCGCCGATCCGGGGCTGTTCGGGGTGTCTGCTGGTGCTGCGCTTGGCGCGGTGATTTCGCTCTATTTCGGCTATGCGGCCTCGGCCTGGTTGTTGCCAATCTTCGCGCTGACGGGGGCGGCGGGGGCGATGGCGCTGCTGGCCTTGCTCGTCGGGCGATCGGCGAGCTTGATCGTCTTCACGCTCGCCGGCGTCATTCTGTCGAGCGTCGCCGGATCGATGACTGCGCTGGCGATCAGCCTTGCACCGACCCCCTTTGCGACCTCGCAGATCGTCACCTGGCTGATGGGCGCACTGACGGATCGCAGCTGGGGCGATGTGTGGATTGCGCTGCCGATCATCGCGATTGGCGCGGGAATGCTGGCGATGACGGCGCGGTCGCTTGATGCGTTGACGCTGGGCGAGGATGCCGCGCGGTCGATGGGGGTGGATCCGCTGCGGTTGCAGCTGCTGGTGGTGCTTGGCGTGGGTCTGTGCGTCGGTGCTGCGGTAGCGACGGCGGGGGTGATCGGCTTTGTCGGGCTGATGGTGCCGCATCTTGTGCGCCCCTTCGCCGGGCATCGGCCATCGGCGGTGTTGCTGCCGTCAGCGCTTGGCGGCGCATTGCTGCTGGTGCTCGCGGACGGTCTGGTGCGCGCGATGCCAACGGTCAGCGAGTTGCGGCTGGGGATTGCGATGTCGATGCTCGGCGGGCCGTTTTTCCTGGTGCTGTTGATGAAGATGCGTCGGGGGCTGGCATGACCGCGCTGGTTGTCCAATCGATATCGGTCACGCTGGGCGGGGCGGCGATCCTGGAATCGGTAAGCGCTTCGTTCCTGCCCGGCAAAGTAACTGCTGTGTTGGGCCCCAATGGCGCGGGCAAATCGACGTTGCTCGCGTGCCTGGCCGGGTTGCGCACCGCCGATACGGGGGACGTGTTGATTGGTGGCGTGTCGCGGGCTGTGCTTGACCGGCGGGAGCTGGCACGCCGGATCGGTTTCTTGCCGCAAACCGCCGATGTGCATTGGGATGTCGACGTGCAGACTCTTGTCGGGTTGGGGCGATTTCCGCATCGCGGTCGATGGGGCGAGAGCGAGGTGGATCGCATTGCAGTGGCTCAGGCCATGGCGACAACCGATGTCGCGCAATTCGCGGCGCGGCGGGTGCAGACATTATCGGGCGGCGAGCGTGCGCGCGTGCTGCTGGCGCGGGTGCTGGCCGGCACGCCGCAATGGCTGCTGGCGGATGAGCCGCTCGCCAATCTCGATCCGGCGCACCAGCTCGACGGGCTTGATTGCCTGCGCAGCGTCGCGGCGGCTGGAGCGGGCGTCGTGGTGGTGCTCCACGATCTCAACCACGCCGCCCGGGTTGCTGACGACGTGCTTCTGCTCCGCGATGGCAAGGTCGTGGCGTACGGTGCGCCCGATACCGTGCTGACCGAAGCGCTGATCGCGCAAACCTATGGCGTCGACACCTATCTTGGCACCACGCCTGCGGGCCAGCCCTTCATCATTCCGATCGCGCGGCAGACAGCATAAGCACTACGCCGTGGCGGAGATTGGCGTTTCGCGCAAAAAAGCTACCTGCTCGCGAAAAGCTTGCCCGGATTGAAAAGCCCTTTCGGATCAAGCGCCTGCTTGATCGTGCGCATCACCTCAACGGTAGTGTCGCCGAGTTCGTCGATCAGCTTGGTGCGTTTGCCCATGCCGATCCCATGTTCGCCCGTGCAGGTGCCGTCCATCGCCAGGGCCCGGTCGACCAGGCGGTCGTTCAGCGCGCGCGCGCGGGCAATATCGGCGGGATCGGTCGGATCGACACACAGGAAAACGTGGAAATTGCCGTCGCCAACATGGCCAACAATTGGTGCGGTAACGCCGGCCGCGGCAAGATCGTCGTGCGTGGCCGTAATGCATTCCGATAGCCGGGAAATGGGGACGCAAACGTCAGTGACGATCAATTGCGCGCCGGGCTGCAACGCCTGGGCGGCATGATAGGCATTGTGGCGCGCATGCCATAAGGCGCGGCGTTCTTCCTGCTGGGTGGCCCAGCGAAATGCGCCCCCGCCATGCCCGCTGGCGAGTGCGCCAACCAGTTCAGCCTGTTCGCGCACCCCGGCTTCGCTGCCGTGAAATTCGAACAACAGCGTCGCCTTTTCCTCAAGGCTTGTCTTGCTGTAGCGATTGCAGGCGCGGACCTGCACCGCATCCATCAATTCCACCCGCGCGACGGGAACCCCCAATTGCAGCAGATCGATTACGCAATCGGTGGCCCCTGCAAGCGTGTCGAAGGCGCAAACTGCCGCCGCAATAGCCTCCGCGATGCCATGCAGGCGAAGGCCGATTTCGGTGATGATGCCGAGTGTCCCTTCCGACCCGACAAACAACCGGGTTAGATCATAGCCCGCCGAGGACTTGCGCGCACGCCGCGCGGTTCGGATCACGTCGCCATTGGGCAACACGACCGTCAGCCACAGAACATTGTCGCGCATCGTGCCATAGCGCACCGCCGTCGTTCCCGATGCTCGCGTCGCCGCCATCCCGCCGATGGTTGCATTGGCACCCGGGTCGATCGGGAAAGTCAGGCCCTGATCGCGCAAATGGGCATTGAGTTGTTCGCGGGTGACGCCTGCCTGCACCGCGCAATCAAGGTCGGCGGGATTGACGTGCAGGATTTGATTCATGCCGGTCATGTCAATCGACACGCCGCCGTGAAGGGCGGCGACACCGCCCTCCAACGACGTCCCCGCGCCGAAAGCGATGATCGGCACATCGTGCTCCGCGCATGCCCGCACCACCGCCTGCACCTCGTCCGTCGAATGGACAAAGGCAACAAGATCGGGTGGCATGGTCGGGTGAAAGGCTTCGCCAACACCGTGAAGCGATCGCTGTGCCATGTTGTCCGTCAGGCGGTCGCCAAGGATCGGTGCTAGCGCCTCGCGGACCGCCAAGAGCGCCGTGGCGGGTGGAGCGGTTAGGGCATCCATGTCGGCCATGCACACAGGCTACCGCTTTCGTTTGCTTGTTTCAATGATGAACTGAATCATAAAATAGTTCAAAACTATTATATTTACTCAAATGAGGTGTGGTCTTTCACCCAAAGGCCCGCA
>NZ_NCGB01000040.1:0-24814 GCF_002278865.1 Sphingomonas sp. 28-62-11
CGCCGATGCTGCCAGGCGGGTTGTACAACCCCGCCCGCAAGGGCACGATGATAACCCCGGACTCTACTTATGAGTGGAGGAGAAAAGGGGAGCACGTCATCACCAATCGCAACAACAACAACAACAATGGATACCGGAATCCAGACAATCAGCGATATTCGACTGGTGACAACGAATAAGGCAAAGACGAAGCTGGGTTAGCCGACCGGTCGATCCAACCAGGCGCCCAAAATCGCGTTCACCTTTTCCGGTGCTTCCTGTTGGACCCAGTGCGACACACCCGGCAGTCGTTCGAGCCGGAAATCCGCCACATAATCCTGCGTGCCCTCGACACAGCCGATCGTCAGCGCGGTATCTTCCTCGCCCCAGATCATCAGCGTCGGCACATCGACCTTGCCGGTGCCTTCCGTCATGCCGCTGACCGACCGGAACGCCGCGCGGTAATAATTGATCATCGCGGTCAGCGCGCCTGGGCGCATTGCTGCGTCGGCGTAGATATCGGTCACCTCTTTCGGGAAGCGTGACTTGTCGACCGCCATGCCGACAAAGGCGCGGCGGATGATGCGCGCGCGGTTTCGTCCAAACGCCCATTCGGGCAGGCCCGGCAATTGAAAGAAAAACACGTACCAGCTCGCGCGCAATTGCGCCCATTTGCGCAGCTCGCGCTTGAAAGGCATGGGGTGTGGCACGTTCATAATGACGAGACCGACCAGCGGTCGCACCTTCCGGATCGCGAACTGCCACGCGATGATCGCCCCCCAGTCATGCGCGATCAACAACACCTCCCGCGCGCCGCTGGCGTCGATCAGCGCGGCCACGTCCTCAAGCAGTCGATCGATGTGATAGGCGTCGACCTCCTTGGGACGATCGCTACCGCCATAGCCGCGCAGATTGGGCGCCCACACACGCCAGCCGCGTTCGACGAGCAGCGGAATCTGGAACCGCCAACTGTAGTGAAGCTCCGGAAAACCGTGCAGGCACAGCGCCAATCGATCCCCTGCCCCCGCCTCCGCCAGCTCAAAAGACAGAGCGCCTGCCTGCTGCCATCGGACCACGATGCCGCTATCGGCGGCCGGACTCCAGGACGGGATGCGATCATTTTGTGGCATAGGGGATGGCCTGGAGGTCGTTGGCGGTAGCGGCCAGCATAATAACGTACCCCCCCGCCACAAGCACGATGATCACGCTGCCGCATTTTGCCTTCTACCCGTGCATCCAAAAGGCTATCCAGCACGTATCAAATCAAGAGAGTTTCTGGGGGGATTATTATGACCGTGATTAAGCTGATGACGAGCGCCGCCGTTGTTCTGGTGGTGGCCTCCCCCCTGAATGCGCAGCGCCCGCCCAGGCAGGCGAGCGCCTCCAAGGGCCAACAGCTCCAGCAGGCCGCGATGAACGATGTGCCACGCTGCACGACCAAGCACGGCACTGTTTCGATTGTTGATGGTCAGGATTCGTCGGGCTGGACGCAGAATAGCCTCGCCCCGCCTGCGCGGCTGCTGCGTGTGCTCGTGCAGCGTTCGGGCTGCTTCAATATCGTCGATCGCGGCGCGGGCCTCGATGCCGCAGCACAGGAGCGCGCGATCGGCGGCGGGCTTGGCCTGCAGCGCGGATCAAATGTCGGCCAGGGCCAGATCAAGGCAGCCGATTATGTACTGGTCGCTGAAATCCAGGGTGCGAATACGAATGTCAGCGGCAATGCCGCAGGCGCCGTTGCCGGTGCCATCATCGGCGGGCCGTTCGGCGGTCTGCTCGGCGGCATGAAGTCGCGCAAATCTGAAGCCAACACAGTGCTGTCGCTCACCAATGTGCGCACCACTGAAACGCTGGCCGTGACAGAGGGCTACGCCGCCAAGCGCGACACGAGCTTTGCGGTGGGTGGTGTGTTCGGTGTGGGCGGTTTCGGTGCCGGTGGCGTCGGTGGCGGCTATGAGAACACCGATATCGGTCGCATCGTCACGCTCGCCTTCATTCAGGCCTATGCGAAGATGGTCGATGAGCTCGGCTATACCCGCCCGGGCGATGAGGGCACCGCACAGGCAGCGCCGAAAAAGACCTTCACCGCCCAGGCCCCAGTGGCAATGCGTGTCAGCCCAGTGGCATCGGCCAGGGCGATCCGTACGCTGCCAGCGGGATCGATCCTGTATCCGACCGGCAATCAGAATGGCCTGTGGTGGGAAGTTGCCGACGAGAATGACAATGTCGGCTGGGTGCTCAATACCAAGCTCGCACCGTCGCAGTAACCTAGATCGGCAATTTCACACGTCATCGTCATCCCCGCGTAAGCGGGGACCTATCGGGTGCTGCACGACAAACGACTGTAGCATTTCCATGGGTTCCCGCTTGCGCGGGAATGACCGGTTTGGGGTTTGGGGTGCGGGGAGCTGGATCAGGCCGGGGCGCGGTTGCCCAGCATCGCCAGCGTCGGCAGCAACTCATCATAGTGATCAATCACTGCATCGGCGCCCATCTCCTCGACCGGCTCGAGCAGAAACCCGAAGCTGACAGCAACGCTGGCGATGCCCGCATTTTTCGCGGCCATGATGTCGTATATCGAATCACCGATAAACACCGCGCGGCCGCCATCGCAGCGCAAGATCATTTCATCAATCGGTGCGCGGTGCGGCTTTGAAAAGCCTTTGCCCATCGTATCGCCGCCGATGACGGTGACGAACCGATCGCGCAGCGCGAGTTCATCGAGCAACTTTACCGCAAGCGATTCGAACTTGTTGGTGACGATCGCCGTCTTCACACCCATCGCATCAAGCGCGTCGAGCGCCGCCAGCGCTCCGTCGAAGGGGCGCGTTTCCGCCGATACATTGGCCTCGTAAAAACTGAGCATCTGCTTGTAGAGCGGGCGGAAATCCTCAGGCGGGCACCCCCCCGTCGCTTCGAGTCCAAGCTGCAGCATATGCTTCGCGCCGCCACCGATCATCGTCTTGATCTGATCGACACACAGCAGCGGCCTTTCAGCAAGCGTGAGCGCATGGTTCACCGCATTGAGCAGATCGCCGCTGGTATCGAGCAGCGTGCCGTCGAGGTCGAAGCCGACGATGTCAAAGGGCCGGGCGCTGGAGTGAATGTCTGTTGTCATCTCGTTCGCCTGCCAGCATCGCTATGGAATTGGCAACACAATCATGCCATCGCTGCGGCTGAGGGAGCCCGATGACTCAGCGACCAATCGCCGCCATCATCCTTGCCGCCGGCAAGGGCACGCGCATGAAATCCGATCTTCACAAGGTGCTGCACCCGATTGCCGGGCGGCCAATGCTGTTGCACCTAATCGATAGCGTTGCTTCGCTCGATGGCGAACGGACCGTCGTCGTCACGGGGGCCGGGCGCGAACAGGTGGAGGCAGCTGTCGCGCCACTTGGCGTCGGCACGGCACTGCAAGCCGAACAGCTTGGTACTGGCCACGCCGTGCTCCAAGCACGCGCGGCGCTTTATGGCTTCGACGGCGATGTGCTTATCCTTTATGGTGATGTGCCGCTGGTGCGCGCCGCGACAATGCAGCGGATGCTCGACCGGTTGGCTGCAGCCGATGCACCTGCCACAGTCGTGCTGGGGTTTCGACCTGCCGATCCTGCCGCCTATGGCCGGGTGATCGCCGACGTTGACGGCCGCATCGCCAAGATGGTGGAGTATAAGGATGCCACAGCTGAGGAGCGCGCGGTAACACTGTGCAATTCGGGGCTTATGGCGGTGCGCAGTGCCGATCTGTTCGCGCTGCTCGACCGGGTCGGCAATGATAACGCGGCGGGCGAATATTACCTGCCCGATATCGTCATGATCGCTGCCGCCAATGGGCGTGAATCGGCGGTGATCGAAACCGATGCCAGCGAAGTCGCCGGGGTCAACAGCCGCGCTGAACTCGCCGCTGTTGACGCGGCCTGGCAGCAGCAGCGACGTGCACAGGCCATGGCCGATGGCGCAACACTGATCGCCCCCGAAACGGTGTGGTTTGCCCATGATACCAAAATCGGCCGCGACGTGACGATCGAGCCTAACGTGTTCTTCGGCCCTGACGTGACGGTGGGTGATTGCGCGGTCATCCACGCCTTCTGCCATATCGAAGGAGCGCAGATCGGCGCGGCTGCAGAAGTCGGTCCGTTCGCGCGGCTTCGGCCCGGATCGGTGATGGGTGCGAAATCCAAGATCGGCAATTTCGTCGAGATGAAGAAGACGTCGCTCGGTGCGGGCGCAAAGGCCAATCATCTCAGCTATTTGGGGGACACGAACGTCGGCGCGATGGCGAACATCGGCGCCGGGACGATCACCTGCAATTACGACGGGTTCTTCAAATACAAAACAAACATCGGCGCAGGCGCTTTCATCGGATCGAACAGCGCGCTAGTTGCGCCCGTCACGATCGGCGCGGGGGCAATCATCGCCGCCGGTAGCGTCATCACCCGCGACGTGTCGGCGGACGCGCTGGCGCTGGTTCGACCCGACCAAACCGAAAAGCCCGGCTGGGCTGCCCGGTTTCGCGCGGCGATGACGGTCAAGAAAAACAACCCATAGCCTGCGGGCGGAGACCAGACCTTTATGTGCGGCATCGTTGGAATATTAGGCACTGGCCCCGTCGCGGATCGGCTGCTCGATGGGCTGAAGCGGCTCGAGTATCGCGGCTATGACTCGGCTGGCATCTGCACGGTGCATGACGGCACGTTCGATCGTCGTCGGGCGCAGGGCAAGCTCGTCAATCTCGCCGCCCGCCTGGTCGAAGAACCATTACCCGGCGACAGCGGCATCGCCCACACCCGCTGGGCGACGCACGGCGCGCCGACCGAGGACAATGCCCACCCGCATATCGTTGGCGATGTCGTGCTGGTCCACAACGGCATCATCGAGAATTTCAAGCCGCTGCGTGAGGAACTGATCGCTGATGGCCGCCAGTTTCTGAGCCAGACCGACACTGAAGTCGTCGCACATCTGATCGCGCGCGAAGTCGAACGCGGTGTCGCGCCGCGTGATGCCGTGGCAAACGTCCTGCCGCGCCTCCACGGCGCCTTTGCGCTGGGGGTGATGTTCAAGTCCGAACCTGATCTGCTGATCGGCGCGCGGCTCGGAGCGCCACTCACCGTCGGTTATGGCCCCACCGAAAATGGCGGCGAAAACTACCTCGGCTCGGACGCACTCGCGCTCGCTCCCCTCACCCAGCGCATTGCCTATCTCGAGGAGGGCGACTGGGTCGTCATCACCCGCGCCAACGTCGAGGTGTTCGATCGCGACAACCAGCCGGTCACCCGCCCGATCGTCAATTCAGGCGCATCGGGCCAGTTGATGGACAAGGGCAATTACCGCCACTTCATGCTGAAGGAGATCTACGAGCAGCCGCTGGTCGTCGCGCAGACGCTGCGCAGCTATTTGCGGCCCGTAGAGGAGCAGGTCGCGCTGCCCGACATGGAGTTCGATCTCGGATCGATCGACCGGGTGGCAATTGTCGCATGCGGCACGGCCAGTTATGTCGGCATGATCGGCAAGTATTGGATCGAACAATTCGCGCGGGTGCCGGTGGAAGCCGATGTCGCGAGCGAGTTTCGCTACCGCGATCCTGTGCTCACCCCCAATATGCTCGGTATCGTCATTTCGCAGTCAGGCGAGACGGCCGATACGCTGGCGGCGCTGCGCCATATGAAGGCGGCGGGACTGACGACGGCGGGGATCATCAACGTGCCCACCAGCTCGATGGCGCGCGAAGTCGATCTGCTCTTGCCCACGCATGCCGGTCCCGAAATCGGCGTTGCCTCCACCAAGGCATTCACCTGCCAACTGGCGGTAATGGCCGCGCTTGCGATCAACCTCGCGCGTGCCAAGGGGTTGCTGACGACCGATCTGGAACGCGAAATCGTTCGCCATCTGCGCGAAGTGCCCGAGGCGATGAATCACGCGCTTGGGCATGATGAGGAAATCGCCGCAATGGCCCCCAAGATCGCGGCCGCACGCGACGTGCTGTATCTGGGGCGCGGGCCGGAATATCCGATGGCGCTCGAAGGCGCGCTGAAGCTGAAGGAAATCAGCTATATCCACGCCGAAGGCTATGCGAGCGGCGAGATGAAGCACGGCCCGATCGCCCTGATCGACGATAATGTGCCGCTGATCGTGCTCGCCCCGTCGGGCCCGTTGTTCGACAAGACCGTTAGCAATATGCAGGAAGCGCAGGCACGCGGCGCGCAGGTGGTGTTGATCTCCGACGCGGCCGGCATCGCTCAGGCGGGCGAGAACACGATCGCGACGATCGAAATGCCCAGGGTGCACCCGCTCATCGCGCCGCTGGTCTATGCGGTGCCCGTGCAATTGCTCGCCTATCATGTCGCAGTATTCAAAGGCACTGATGTCGATCAGCCGCGCAATCTGGCGAAAAGCGTGACGGTAGAGTGATTGGCGCGTGAGCCGCAAATTCTAACGCTTCTTTAACCATGTGACTGGCATGGTCCGGGCAACCAAGAACGGGAGTGCCCGGTGCGCATATTAGTGATCGACGACGAACCGGCGATGCATGAATCCTATCGCCAGAGCTTTGCGCCCAAGGACAAGGGTGAAAGCGCGGCACTGTCCGCGATGGCGGCCGAACTCTTCGGTGATGACGATGATGTCGCGGCACCGAAGACCGATAGCGATGCGATGGCGTTCGAGCTGACGCATGCGATGCAGGGGCTCGACGGCGTTGCCGCGCTCGAAAAATCGCTCGCCGATGGCGACCCCTTTGCGGTTGCGTTTATCGACGTGCGGATGCCGCCCGGCATCGACGGCAAGGAAACCGCCACCCGCATCCGCAAGCTCGACCCCAATATCAATATCGTGATCGTTACCGGCTATTCGGATTTCTCGCCGATCGAGATTTCGAAAGCGGCTGGCCCTGCTGACAAGATCTTCTACATCGCCAAACCATTCGAAGTTGCCGAAGTGGTGCAGACCGCGACCGCGCTCGCCGGGCGCTGGAAGCTTGATATCGACCTTGCCCAGGCGCGCGAAAAGCTCGCCGCGCAAGTGGTCGAGCTAGAGGAAAAGGGCGCTGAGCTCGCCGCGAATGAGAGCCATGCGGTTCACATCGCCAATCATGATTCGCTCACCGAAGCCCCCAACCGCCTCGCCTTTCTGCGTGCGCTGACCGAACGGTCGCGCGGCAAGGAGCGGTTTGCGACCGCGATGCTCGATCTCGACCGGTTCAAAATGGTCAACGACACGCTCGGTCATCTGGCCGGCGATGAGATGATCCGCTCTGTTTATCAGCTCCTCAATGACGCCGTGCCGGAAGGCGGCATTGTCGCCCGATTGGGCGGCGACGAATTCGGCATCCTGTTCGATACGCCCGGTGAAGACGCCGCCGTCATGGCGTGCGAGCTGATGCTGCGCGCCTGTTCGGTGACGCTGAAGGTGTTCGGCCATTCGATCCAGGCCAGTGCTTCCATGGGCGTCGTGGTGACCGAGGCTGAGCCAGTGCGCGATCCCGTGGACGTCATGCGCCGCGCCGATCTCGCGCTCAACGAAGCCAAGCGCGCTGGTCGCGGGGTCGTGCGTCCGTTTGATGAGAGCATGGACGAGAGCATCCGTTTCCGCCGCCAGATCGAAAGCGGCCTCAGCAAGGCGATTGCCGCGGGCGAGTTGAAGCTGGTCTACCAGCCGATCGTTGCGCGTGAGGGGCTTGAGATTATCGGCTTCGAGGCATTGCTGCGCTGGAACAGCCCTGAATTCGGGCCAATCTCGCCCGGCATGTTCATCCCGATCGCCGAGGAATCGAACCTGATTCATGAGCTGGGCGATTGGGTGCTCGATCAATCGCTGAACGAGGTCAAGAACTGGCCCGATCAATATGTCTCGGTAAATTTCTCGCCGCGCCAGTTCCGTCGCCAGAACTTCGTCGGGCGCGTGATGGAACAGGTGCAGCTCGCTGGCGTCAATCCGGCGCGTGTGCAGATCGAAATCACCGAAACCGCGATTTTCGACGATGCCGATCGTGCCGCCGATACGCTCTACAAGCTTCGGCAGATGGGCTTCCGCATCGCACTGGACGATTTCGGCACGGGCTATTCGAGCCTCTACAACATCCGCAAATTCGCGCTTGATTGTCTGAAGATCGATCGCAGCTTCATTGACGGGATGGGGCGTGAGCGCGAAAGCGCTGCGATCGTCCATTCGATCATCCATCTCGGCCGCGCGCTGGGGCTTGGCGTGATCGCCGAGGGTGTGGAGACCGACGCACAGGTGCAGGCTCTGCGCCTCGCCGGGGCGTCGCATCTGCAGGGCTACTTCTTCTCGCGTCCGATCGACGCGATCGAGGCCCGCAAAATGGCCGAAGCCCGCTTTATCGAGGGAAAGGATGATCCGGGTGACGGCCCTGCCCTGTACGATGCAGGGCATCAGGCGGGGAACGGGACGCACGGCTGATGACGGCCGCAGGTTCGGGACAAAAGATGTTCGGGGGCAAGCTCCGCGCACCAGGTTCGCTTGGCGCTAAGCTGTTGCTGATCTTGACGGCGGTGGGCTTGCTCGGCTCGCTGGCGATCACGTTGCTGCTTGCCAGCGTCATCACTCCCAGCTTCAACCAGCTCGAGAGCACGTCGGTCGGCGCACATGTCGATCGCACGCGTGCCGCGCTCGACGAGTATATCTCGAAGGTCGAGACGGCGGTTCGCGACTATGGCGACTGGAATTCCAGTTACGATTACATGGCCAAGCCGAGCGCCAAGTTCGAACAAGAGAGCTTTTCCACGCTCGCCATGTCCAACCTCGACGTGAACGGCATGGCCTATATCGGCATGGATGGACACATTGTGATCGCGCGCTGGCTCGACATCGCTCGACAGACCGACCAGCCAGCGATGCGCCGCAAGCTGATCGAGCAAATTGGCACGATCAATTTTGCGCGCGCGCTGAATGGCCGTAGCTCGACTGCCTTCTATACCCGGCTGGGCCCCATCGTCGCCGCCGTGGGCGTGGCGCAGGTCAGGCGCAGCGACGGCACCGGCGCTCCGCGTGGTTATGTGATGATGGTGCGACAGCTCACCTCGACCCAGCTCGCCACGCTGTTGCAGCTCAAAGCGCGGCTTGACCTGACCAATATGTCGACAAAGGAAACTATCACGCCGGGCCAGTCCGTGATGACGATCGCGGTGCCAATTATCGGCGCCGATGGTCGCACGGTCGCCAACGTTAGCTTCAAGGTACCGCGCGACGTCTCCATCCTCGGCCAGCGGATGCTTGTGCTCGCGATCGCCGGATCGACGGTGTTGTTGATGGTGTTGCTGATGGTGCTGCGGCGGATGATCGCGCGACTGGTGCTGCGCCCGCTGCACCGGGTCGAACGGCACATGCAAGTCGTCACCGCATCGGGCGCGCTCGGCTTGCTCGACGAGGAGGATCGCCGCGATGAGATCGGCTCGCTCGGCCGCAGTTTTAATTCAATGCTGCGCCAGCTGAAGGATTTGCGCGAACAGCTCGAAGTGCAGAGCTTTGCGCTAGGCCGGAGCGAAAGCGCGGTCGCGGTGATGCACAATGTCCGCAATGCGCTGAACCCGATTAGCACAATCCTGTCGCGCGGCATCGCCGATGACGGCGTTACCGACCGCGCGATCGTCGACCGCGCGATTGGCGAGCTTGCCAGCGAGGACATTCCGGCCGCCCGTCGCCAGAAGCTCGCCGCGTTCGTCGCGGCGGCCGTCGAGGCCGAGGCGAGCGACCGCGCCGAACGGCGTCGGCAGCTCGAGGCCGGGCGGGAAGCGATGCAGCATGTGCTGGAAATCATCGGCACCCAGCAGGCGCAAGCACATGAGCGCCCCCCGCTCGACCAATGCGACGTGACCGAGATTGTCGCCCAGAATGCTACCATCGCGCGCTATTCAAGCGACTTGTCGATCGCCTTCAGCTTTCCCGCACAGCCATGGCCCGTCATGGCGAACCGCGTGATCCTGAGCCAGGTGATCGGCAATCTGTTCGGCAACGCTGCCGAGGCGATCGCCGCGCGCGGGACGGGCAGCGGCAGCATCAGGGTTCTGGTCAGCACCGTTGATGAAAAGGTCCGCGTCGAAATTCATGACGACGGCGAAGGATTCTCGCCTGAGGTGGGTGCGACCCTCTTCCAGCGCGGCTATTCAACGCGGGCGCACAAATCGGGCGGGCTTGGGCTCCACTGGTGCGCCAATTCGATGAACGCAATGGAGGGCGGACTTGCGCTCGAAAGCCAGGGCAAGGGTCTGGGCGCGGTCGCGATCCTGACCTTGAAGGCAGCGCCAAGCGAACTGGCCGCCAACGCGATCGCCGCTTAACCCGCCCCCAACCGCACTTCGGGTACCGCTGCCACCGGCGCGACATCATCCCGGCGACGCAGATAGGGCGCGACCAGGTTGCGGGCGCGGAACCATTCCTGCCGTTCGGGGCTCAGCGTCTCAAAATTGCCGATAACGCGGCGGCACCCTTCGCTGCGGCACTGGCAGATCATGTGCCAGTTACTTTCCGCCAGCGTTGTCGAATAATCCCAGGTAATCTCGTCCCCCGGCGCAATGGGGCGGATCGCGACGAGGACAACGCCCTCATCAGTGAAGCGAAGTCCCGCATTGGGCGCGCAACTGTGATTGATCAGATCATCGATCCGGCCCGATGGCCCCATATAATGATCAGGCGTTACCTGTACGAACCGGTCGCCGCCGCCGCGCATCACGCTTGGCACCTGATCGGCGCGGAAGCGGCGACCGGTGAACTTCACGATCCTGTCGCCCTCGGCAAAATCAACAGCGGCGAACACAGCCTTGCCCAAATGGTTCTCCCCCACCGAAAACAAGTTCGATGCCGGCAGATATTTGTCGAGCACATAGAAATTGCCGTTGCGGAAACCGAGCGATCGTATCGGGTTGATGGTCGCGAGACCGATCATGAACCAGACGCTGGCATGGCACAGCAATTCGACCAGAATATAGGCATAGCTGCCCACTTCGACATCACCGGAGCGCGTCGCGACGATCAGCGTTGCCAAATCGCCGACCGTCCATAGCCCCCAAGCGGGGGAGCGTTCGCGCGCACGATCCTGCTGGACGCTTTCCCAGGTCGGCCAGAAACTGATCGGTACAGCGGCCACCACCAGCATGTGCGCCCAGAATGCCGAACTGAACATCGCCCAAAGCAGCAGCGCGCCAAGACAGGCGGCCATGCAAATCGTTTCACTGCGCGTCGGTGGGCTCCAGGCCGAACGCTGCCAGATCGCAATCGTGACAATGATGCAGGCAGCGGCGGACACTAGGAAAACAATGCTCTGCGCCTCGCCCGGATTAACCGCCGCATAGGTGCTCGCTTCCACGAGCACGGCGGCGCTCCAGATCAGCCAGGATGCCCGGTTCGGCTGGACAAGCTCGCGCTTGAGCCCCGTCAGGTAGACGGCATACCCTGCGAAGTTGGCCAGGATGGCGAGCAGGAACCAGGGCGCGATCGTCATATCCGTTACCGTTATGGTTAACATAACCTTATCGGCTTGGCGGACTCGCGTCTATAAAAACCTAGGAGTCACCACGAGTCGCGGCGATTCCACCTATGGTTGGTGTCACCGGCGTGACGGCACCACATCATCTTGCGGTGGCGTCGCCCCGTCAGCGCCCGACCGAACTGTATGTAAAGCCTGCGCGCTCGGCTTCAGCCGGGGGATAGATGTTGCGCAGATCGACCATCACAGGTGCGGTCATCGTCGCGGCAAGCCGCTTCAGGTCAAGCGCGCGGAAGATATCCCATTCAGTCACGATGGCGACGGCATCTGCCCCGGCCGCCGCTTCATAGGCATCGGTACAATAGGTAATCTCGGGCATCATCGTCCGCGCGATTGCCATGCCTTCGGGGTCATAGGCACGAATATGGGCGCCAGCATCGAGCAGGCTCTGGACGATCGCCAGGCTGGGCGCGTCGCGCATATCATCGGTATTGGGCTTGAACGTCAGCCCCAGGATCGCCACGGTCTTGCCGCGGGCTTCACCACCGAGCGCCGAGATGACCTTGCGACCCATCGCGCGCTTGCGGCTGTCGTTCACCTGGACGACCGCTTCGACGATGCGGACTGGCGCGCCGTAATCCTCGGCGGTCTTGAGCAGCGCGAGCGTATCCTTGGGGAAGCACGAACCGCCATAGCCGGGCCCGGCGTGAAGAAACTTGGAGCCGATGCGGTTATCAAGCCCGATACCGCGCGATACATCCTGCACATTGGCACCAACCGCCTCACACAGATCAGCGATTTCGTTGATGAACGTGATCTTGGTCGCGAGGAAGGCATTGGCCGCGTACTTGATCAGCTCGGCGGTGCGCCGCGCGGTGAACAGGATCGGGCTCTCGTTGAGATAGAGCGGGCGATAAATATCGCGCATTACTTGCATCGCACGCGCGTCCTCCGTGCCGATAACGATCCGGTCGGGACGCTTGAAATCGCCGATCGCCGCGCCTTCACGCAGGAATTCGGGGTTGGAGACGACAGCGACATCAAGATGTGGCGCGACTTCCCGCAGAATGGCTTCCACCTTGTCTCCCGTCCCGACGGGCACGGTCGATTTGGTTACGATCACTGACGGCCCGGTCAGCGCGGCGGCAATTTCCCGCGTTGCTTCGAACACATAGGTCAGGTCCGCATGGCCATCACCGCGGCGAGACGGCGTGCCGACGGCAATGAAGATCGCGTCTGCCCCCGCAACGGCGGACTTCAGATCGGTGGTGAAGGTCAGCCGCCCGGCGTTGACGTTGGCGGCCACCAGCGTGTCGAGGCCGGGCTCGAAAATCGGCATCCGGCCAGCCTTCAGCGCGTCGATCTTGCTCGCATCCTTGTCGACACAGATCACATCATGGCCGAAATCCGAAAAACAGGCTCCCGAAACCAGGCCGACATATCCCGAGCCGATCATCGTAATGCGCATAGTCCAGCACCATCTCCACTATCAGGCTGCGCCGTCGGGCCCGGAATTGGCGGGTCTGATGGCCAGTCGGAGACGCTCTAGCGCAAACCCGCCCGATTGCCAGTGGGCAGTATTCCCCGGCAGCGGCGCGTTTGGCTAGAACAGGAGCTTGCGCACCGATAGCCGTACCGCACGTCCGAGCGGATCGAGATAGGCAGGCTGATAGCTGATCGGCGTCACGCCGGTCGCGTCAGTAACGCGTTGGCGCTCGTTGAACAGATTATCGACCGATGCCACGACACGGACGCCGCGAAGCAAAGGATATTTCTTGATCAGATCAAGCCGCTGACCAAGATCAGCGAATAGCCGGAAGTTCACGGTCGCGAGCGACGAGAATTTGAGCGTATCGGGGTTGGCGGGTGTGCCGCCCACCACCGTGGTCGGGCTGCGCCAATTCGCCGAGAAACGAAGGCCGATGCCATTGTTATTGTATCCCGCCTGCGCTTCCACTTCATGGCGAGGCTGACCGCCGCCATTCCCGATCGTATCGCCGTTCAGCAGATCTAACGTCGGTCCGGCCGCGCCAATCTGCACCCGGTTGGTGAAATGGATCGTGTCGTACAACGCGAACTGCAACCGGCCGCCGCCTTGGCCGCCACCGCCAAAGCCGCCTCCGCCACCACCGCCACGTCCAAAGCCGCCGCCACCCGGACCACCGCCGCCTGGACCACCGCCGCCTGGACCACCGCCGCCGGGTGCTGCGCCAGGTGCGCCACCGGGGCCAGCGCCGCCGGGGCGACCACCCAGCCCGCCGCCACCAAAGGGACCACCGGGGCCAAAGGCCGGACCGCCGAACACACTCCCACGCGGCGGGGTAAGGCCAATGAACGGATTGGGGCCGGTGCCCGCACGGAACGCTTCGATCTGCTTCTGAATCTTCGACTTGATCGATTTCGAGAAATTAAACCCGATCCGGAGTTCAGACCGGCTGGTCTGTGCAAAATTGATCGGTCGCTGGTCGATCTGGAGCAAGCGCCCCCCACCATCACGCACAAAACGGGTGGGGAAAGCGGCCTCAATCGCCGCTGTCACGCTGGGAAAGCCGGCGATCGGGCTGTCCGTACGACTGTCGACATAGCTTGCCGTAAAATCGAGATCGGTCGATTTGATCGGCTTGAGCGTGAGCCCCAGACGCTTGACCAGTCTGTTGTCACGCTGAAGCCCCGGATTGCCGCCGGAGATTACCGTCACCAGCGCATTCTCTCCGCGCACGAAATCAAACACGATCGCGTTCGGCGTCGTGATCTGCGGATTGCCGAGCTGTTGCGGGGTTGGCGCGCCATCCTGATCGGTGACCGACGCGATGATCCGTACGGGCTCGATCGGCGACCAGTTGAGCCCATAGCCGAGCGTGCGTAGCGTGCCAAAGTCCGACAACTCGTCATAGGCGATGTTGAAGTTGGCAGAGAGGTTGCCGACAGGCGACAGGAAGCCCTTTGACCGGCTTGTCAGCGGCACATCGATATTCGCCTGACCGTTCACGATATCGCGCGAGACGCGGCCGTTCTGGGCAACCCCGCTACGAAACGAATCGCTGCTGAAGTCAGTGGTGTCGCCGCCGACCCGAATGCTTGTCGAGACTCCACCAGCAGGCAGCGTGAACAGCGTACCGTTGACCAGGGCATCGAGCTCGGCACGGCTTGATTGCGACATCGCACGCGTGGCGGGCAGCACATCGAACGCCCCCGGCGTCAATCGCCCGAACGGATTGGCGGTTGGATCATTGGCGCGCAGCCGCGCCTGAAAGCCCGTCGCGTCGATCCCGGTGTCAGTGAACGTTTCGTTGTTACTGCGATCATAGTTGCTGATGATCGACCATTGCCACTTGCCGATATTGCCGTTCAGCGTCAGGCCCAGATGGCCGGTGATCGCCGAGTTATTCTGGCCAATTGGCTGAAACCCGTCGACGAGCCCACGATTGACGGTGACGTTCTGCGAAAAGGGCGAAAAGGGATTTCCCGCAGGCAGCACAAGGCTCAGCCCGGCAAGGCCGTTGGTACTACGGCTGTCCGTTGCGCCAAGCTGGGCGTTGATCGTCGCGCCGACATTGCCGAACACCGTCGTCGCATAGGTGCCACTGGTGCTGAAATTCCGGGTGGCGGATAGCAAGGTGCGGAACGGTGTGGGATCGGTGACATTGGCGATATTCGCCACCGCCGCGAAATCGTTCAGCGTCGTAGGCTGGGTGGCGGCGACACCAGGCACGCCGGCCACCGTAACGCGCGATCCGGCGCGTGCGCTCAGCAACGGATCAATCTCACTCCCGCTGCCGCCTGCGCCTACTACATTGCCTGCCGCCGCGAACAGGTTCGGCTGGAACCGGATGTCACGTTCGGCCTCGGTAAGGGCGGATCGTTCTTCATATTCGGCGTGGAAGTTGACGCGATTGCCACGGCTGATCTTCAGAATATCGAAACTGGCCTCGGGCTGGGCGCTGCCACCAGCGGTCGCAAAGCGGCTTTCGAGTTCGATCGCCACCGACCGGAAACGCGGCCGCAGCACGAAGTTGATCACGCGTTGATCGGCACGATAGCCATATTTCAGCGCGACCTCTTCGGGCAGGATATCGACGCGCAGGATCGCCTCGGTGGGTAGATCGCGAATCTCGCCAAAGCCCGAAATGCGGCGGCCGTTGAGGAGGACTACAGGTGCCCCCCCTCCGCCACGCCCGCTTCGCGTTTGCGGGGCCAGTTCGGCAAGCAGATCGGATACCGAACTTACCCCATAGGAACGGATATCGGCGGGGCTCAGCTGCTGATCAGGCGGAATATCGCCGATCACCTCGCCCGGCTGCCGCGCGCCACGCACAACGATATCCTCGTCGCCAGCCTCTGCCCCAGCATCAGGAGCCTGAGCGGGCGCAGGACGACCGGAAGGACGCGCGGTGCCACCCGCAGGGGCTGTCTGGGCAGAGAGCGCTGCAGGCGCGGTGCCAAGCAACAGGATTAGGGCAAGTCGAGGACTACGCATGGGGTCAATTCACTCTGGGCAAGGGGCATATTGGGGCCGCCTAGCAGCCAACTGTCGCAAAACTATGTCGATTCCATTGGGCACCGCGATTGCGGCAAACCCCCGAACCGACGCGCCCCTGCCCCGCTGCATTACGAATGACAAGACGGCAAATAGGGCTATTGCATTCGTCCGCTTTTTCCGATCTTGGTTGAGCTTCAGGAACAACCCGCGCCTTTCTCGGTTAGAGAGCGCTTGTGATCAATCGCAGGCCGTCGGGCCGCAATCGGGACCGATAATGCCAGCATCCAATCTGCCGAACCGACCTTCGCTTGCGTTGTTGGCTCTTGCCTTGAGCGTGTTGTTGGCGGGATGCGGATCGGGCGGCGCGCAAAAAGGTGGCAAGGGACCAAGTGGTCCGCCGGAAGTGGGCTATATCGTCGCGCAGCCCGGTGCCGTGCCGGTGATCGCTAATTTGAGCGGCCGCACGAACGCCTATCAAACCGCAGAGGTCCGCCCGCAAGTTTCCGGCATCATCCGGCGACGCCTGTTTACCGAGGGCAGCTATGTCCGCGCCGGGCAGACGCTTTATGAGATCGACCCCAGCCTGTATCGCGCCGCCGGCGATGAAGCCCGCGCCAACCTGATGAGCGCGCAGGCCAATGCCGAAGCAGCACGCATCAAGGCCGATCGGTTCAAGCCGCTCGCGGAGATGCAGGCCGTCAGCGCGCAGGAATACACCGATGCGCTTGCTCAATCACGCCAGGCACAGGCGGCGATCGCCCAGTCGCGCGCGCAGCTGGCCACCGCGCGGATCAATCTGCGTTTCACGCGCGTCCCCGCCCCGATCACCGGGCGGATCGGTCGATCGCTCTTCACGCAAGGTGCGCTGGTGACGACCAACCAGGCCGAGCCGCTATCCGTGATTCAGAAGCTCGATCCGATCTTCGTCGATATTCGCCAGTCGAGCGCCGAATTGCTCACCTTGCGCAAGGCGCTAGCGCAGGGCGATGCCGCGCCGACGACCGCCAACGTCACACTAAAGCTCGAAGACGGCACCGATTACGGGTATACCGGGACGGTCGAATTCACCGAAGTAACCGTCGATCCCGGCACCGGCACCGTTACGCTGCGCGCGCGCTTCCCCAATCCGCAGAATCTGCTGCTGCCCGGCATGTTCGTGCGCACCGTGTTTGCGCAGGCGATTTCCACCACCGCCTTTCTGGTGCCGCAACGCGGGCTGGCGCGCGATCCGCGCGGGAATGCGACCGTACTGATCGTCGGCCCTGGCAACAAAGTCGTGCAGCGCCCGGTAAAGGCCGAACGTACGCAAGGCGCGGACTGGGTGGTGACCGACGGACTAGCCCCCGGGGACAAGGTCATCGTCGAAGGCGTCGTGAAGGCAAAGCCCGGTACCGCGGTAATGCCCGTCCCCGCCGGATCGCCGCAGCGTATTACCGCACGCAAGGGCAACGGCGCGACCAGCGGCCCGGCGCGCTGAACGCAGCATGATCTCGCGCATCTTCATTGACCGGCCGATTTTTGCCTGGGTGATCTCGATCATCATCATGCTGGCCGGCGTCGGCGCGATCCTGACGCTCCCGATCGAGCAATATCCCGATGTCGCCCCACCGCAGGTCAATATTCGGGCCAGCTACCCCGGCGCATCCGCGGAAACGCTGGAAAACAGCGTCACCCAGATCATCGAACAGCAGCTGACCGGGATTGACGGCCTGCTTTATTTCAATTCCAGCTCCAGCTCGCGCGGATCGGTGAGCATTTCGGCGACTTTCGACAAGAATGTCGATCCCGATATCGCCCAGGTCCAAGTCCAGAACAAAGTGCAGCAGGCGATCTCGCGCCTGCCACAACAGGTGCAGCAACAGGGGCTGACCGTAACCAAATCAAACCCCGATTTTGTGATGATCTTCGCGATCTATGACACCACCGATACGCGCACGAACCAGGACGTCTCAGATTATCTGGTGTCGAACCTGCAAGATCGGATCGCCCGATTGGAAGGCGTGGGCGACACCAATGTGTTCGGCGCGCAATATGCCATGCGGATCTGGTTGAACCCGGAGCGACTTGCAGCATTTTCGTTAGTACCCGGCGATGCGATCGCCGCGATCCAATCCCAAAATAGCGAGATCGCGGCTGGCGAGATCGGTGGCCAGCCAATGCCCGATACGCAGATGCTGAACGCCACCGTCACCGCACAGTCGCGGCTGCGCACCGCCGATCAGTTCAAAAACATCGTCGTAAAGACCGCGCCGGACGGATCGACAGTGCGGCTGGGCGACGTCGCCCGGGTCGAGCTGGGTGCGGAGAATTACGGCGTGCGCAGCCGGATCAACGGCCATCCGGGCGCTGGTTTCGCCGTGTCGCTCGCGCCGGGTGCTGACGCGCTGAAGACCGCCGAACTGGTGAAAAGCGAAGTCGCCGCCGCGACCAAATCAATGCCGCAGGGCTTTGCCGTCGCCTACCCGCAGGACGCGACCCTTTTCATCAAGCTGTCGGTCGAAGAAGTCGTCAAGACGCTGATCGAGGCAATCATCCTCGTCGTGATCGTGATGTTTGTATTCCTGCAGAACTGGCGCGCCACGCTGATCCCGACGATTGCTGTGCCGGTGGTGCTGCTCGGCACCTTTGCAGTGTTCGCGCTCGCCGGTTTCTCGATCAACACGTTGACGCTGTTCGGGCTGGTGCTCGCAATCGGTCTGCTCGTGGACGATGCCATTGTTGTCGTCGAAAATGTCGAGCGGCTGATGGACGAAAACCCTGAAATGTCCCCTCGTGAGGCGACGATCAAGTCGATGGACGAGATCACCGTCGCGCTCATCGCGATCGCGTTGGTGCTCTCTGCCGTGTTCCTGCCGATGGCTTTTTTCGGCGGATCGACGGGCGTCATCTATCGTCAGTTTTCGGTCACGATCGTGTCGGCAATGGTCCTCTCGGTCGTCGTCGCCCTGGTGCTGACCCCTGCACTGACCGCGACGATGCTGAAGCACCGCCGGGAAACTCCGAAATCGAGCAGCTTGATCGCCCAGCGCACCGAACGCGCCCGCGACTGGTTCAACACCGGCTTTGCACGAATGACCGACAATTACGTCGCGTCGGTCGAAAAGGTGGTCGATCGCAAATGGTTGTTCCTGCTGATCTATGCTGGGGTCGTTGCGCTGCTGATTGCGCTGTTCGTGCGGTTGCCGACCGGCTTCCTGCCGACCGAGGATCAAGGTGGCGCGCAGTTGCAGATCACCCTGCCTCCAGGCGCTACCGCGGGCCGCACCGCTGAAGTGCAACGCGCGGTGGAGAAATATTTCCTGACCGAGGAAAAGGCTAATCTGCGCGCGATGCTGACGGTGGCTGGCGGTGGGGGCGGTGGCGGGCCGGGCGGCCAAAACCAAGGGCGCGGGTTCATCGCGTTTCGCGACTGGTCTGAACGCACCACCAGCAAGGATAGCGCCGACGCGATCGTCAAACGCGCAACGGGGGCCTTTGCGGGCTTTCGTGACGCGCGCGTCAATGTGCTCGTGCCCGGGGCCATTCGCGGGCTTGGCCAGTCCAATGGCTTTTCGATGCAACTGCAGAATAGCGGCGGCATGACCCGCGAACAGTTCCGCACGGTTCGCGAGAAAATCCTTGCCGAGGCGATGGACGATCCGGTGCTGGCGCAGGTGCGGCTCAGCGATCTCGACGATCAGCCGACGCTGGCGATTGATATCGACCAGCAAAAGCTGGCGGTGATGGGGCTGAGCCAGAACGATGTGAACAACACACTGTCGACCGCCTGGGGTGGGCGATACGTGAATGATTTCAACGATCGCGGAAGGGTGAAGCGAGTCTACGTGCAGGGCGACGCGCCCTATCGCGCTGCGCCGGAGGATTTGTCGCAATGGTTCGTCCGCGCATCGGATGGATCGATGGTGCCGTTCTCCTCCTTTGCCCGGATTTCCTGGTCGACCGCACCGCCATCGCTGGCGCGCTTCATGGGCATTCCCTCGGTCGAGTTTCAGGGCCAGGCCGCGCCGGGACAAAGTTCGGGTGAGGCGATGAACCGGATCGCCGCGATCGCCGCCAAATATTCTGGCACGTCGGTTGCCTGGTCCGGGCTGTCGTTCCAGGAGCGGCTCTCGTCGGGCCAAGCGCCGATCCTTTACGGGCTGTCGCTGCTGGTCGTCTTCCTGTGTCTGGCGGCGCTTTATGAAAGCTGGACGATACCGGTCGCGGTGCTGCTGGTCATCCCGCTGGGGCTGGTCGGCGCGATCTTCGCGGTGACGCTGCGGGGCCTCCAGAACGACGTTTACCTGCAGATCGGGCTGCTGACGACGATGGGGCTGGCCGCCAAGAACGCCATTCTCATGATCGAATTTGCCGAACAGGCTGAGAAGCAGGGCAAGCGCGTGATCGTCGCGGCAGTGGAGGCCGCCCGGCTGCGGCTGCGGCCGATCCTGATGACCAGCCTGGCGTTCATTTTTGGCGTGCTGCCTCTAGCCGTGTCTACCGGTGCGGGCGCGAATAGCCGCATCGCGATTGGCACGTCGGTGATCGGCGGGATGCTGACGGCAACTGTGCTCGCAATCTTTTACATTCCGCTATTCTTCGTCCTCGTCCGCCGCACCACGCGCGACACGCTGAAGCGTTTCCACCACGAACCGACACCGCCACCGCAACCGTCCGGGCCCACAGGCGCATGATCCGCCCCCTCACCTCGATCGCTGCGCTGCTCGCGCTCACCGCCTGCTCAATGGTAGCGCCCGACAAGCGCCCTGCTTTGCCGGTGCCGGCTGCTTTCCCGAGCGGCGGAGTCTATGGCGAGCCCGGCGACGCCGCGCTGCCGATGCTCGGCTATCGCGACGTCTTCCGCGATGCCCGGCTCCAGGCGATCATCGATCAAGCTCTCGACAATAATCGCGACCTACGCATCGCGGCGGCCAATATCGAGAGCGCCCGCGAGCAATATCGTGCCCAGCGGGCAGAACAGATGCCGCTGATCAACAGCAACAACAGCGCGAGCTTTGTTGATCCCGGCACGGGTCGATCGAACGTCAACGGGTCGCCGGTGCAAGGCGGGCAGCGCACCAATCTGAACATTGGCTTGGGGATTACCCAGTTCGAGATCGACCTGTTCGGGCGGCTCGCCGCGCTCAGTCGGGCCGATCAGGCGCGCTATTTCGCCAGCGATGTCGGCGCGCGCGCAACCCGGCTGGCGCTGATCGGTGATATCGGCGCGGCGTGGCTGCAATATGCCGCCGACAAGAGCCTGCTGGCGATCGCCGAGGAAACTGTCGCCAATGCCAGCGCCAGTGTTCGGTTGACGCGCGCACGGCTCGACGGCGGCATCGCTGCGCGTACTGATGTCGCGCAGGCCGAAACCGTGCTCGCCACCGCGCAATCCGATCGCGCGACGCAGATGACCGCGCTGGCGCAGGATGTGAATGCACTGCAATTGTTGGTTGGCGCCCCAGTGGATGCCGCGCTGCTGCCAGGATCGATTACCGAGGCCGCAGGCAGCATTGGCGATGCACCCCCTGCGCTGGACACGAGCATCCTGCTGCGCCGCCCCGATGTGGTGCAGGCCGAATATCAGCTGCGCGCCGCCAATGCAGAAGTGGGTGCCGCGCGCGCAGCGCTGTTGCCACGGCTGTCGCTGACGGCGCTGGCGGGGCTTGCCTCGAACGGGCTGTCGCAGCTCTTTACGACACGCGCCTTCAACTACACCGCAACGCCGACGCTCAGCTATCCGGTGTTTGCCGGCGGCCGCAACAAGGCGGCGCTGGCACAGGCGCGCGCGCAGTTCGACATTGCGGTCGCAAGCTACGAACGCGCGATCCAGATCGCGTTTCGCGAAGTGGCGGACGCGCTGGCACAGCGGGGCACGATCGACGATCAGCTTGGCGCGCAACAGCGGCTGGCGGCGGCGGCGACCGATAGCTATCGCCTGACCGAAGCGCGCTATCGGGGCGGGATCGACAGCTTCCTTGCCAATCTCGATGCCCAGCGCAGCCTGTACCAGGCGCAACGATCACTGACGCAGACTCAACTGGTGGCGGCCACCAACCGGATAACGCTGTACCGCACACTCGGCGGCGATGCGCTGACCGATGTGGGCCGAAACGGGCCAGTAGCGGTAAGCCCGGCCAAGCGTTAGACTAGTGCGGCGAGCGGCGGAGGGACCAGCGATGTGGCGGCGCGTGACAGGCTATGGCGCGTTTCTGGCAGCCGGTACGTTCGTGCTGCAATGGCTCGATTATCAGGCCGTCGTGCGGATGCGGATGGGCGATGTCTATCTCGCGCTGGTGGCGATTGTCTTCCTCGCACTCGGCATCTTCGTCGGCGCCCGCGCGCTGCGCCAACCAGCTGCATTGCCGTTCGACGGCAATCCGAAAGCGATCGAAGCGCTGAAGATTTCGCCGCGCGAACTTACCGTGCTCCACGAGCTTGCGGCGGGCAAGTCGAACAAGCAGATCGCGCAGGTGCTCCAGGTCTCGCCCAATACGGTCAAGACGCATATCGCGCGGCTCTTCGAAAAGCTCGAGGCGGAGCGCCGGACCGATGCGATCAACCGTGCGCGCATGCTAGGGATCGTGCCGTGAAGTATTGCGGGTGATTGGTGCCCAATCACCCTTTCGGACGATTGCCGGGCTGGTTGGGCGGGTTGATGACGGGGGCGTTTCAACACGGGCCAACACGGGGAGGCATCAATGCTGCGCAACATTCTCGTCTACGGGGTTATCGCCGGAGTGATCATCGCGATCCCGACCTTCGGGCTGACGGTATTGCTGAAGGACAATCCGCCCGAACACTATGGCCTGCTGATCGGCTATACCACGATGCTTGTGGCGCTCAGTGCGATCTTCGTCGCGATCAAGCGTCAGCGCGATGTCGATGGTGGCGGCGTTATCCGCTTTTGGCCCGCGCTCGCGCTTGGCCTGGGGGTCAGCACTCTCGCCGGGATATTCTATTGCCTTGCATGGGAAGCCGCGCTGGCGGTGACGGGGATGGATTTTGGCGCCGACTATGCGCGGCAGTTGATCGAGGCGGAAAAGGCGAAGGGCGTCAGTGGCGCGGCACTTGCCAAATTCACCGCCGAGATGGAAACCTTCAAGTTGCAATATGCTAACCCGCTCTACCGGCTACCGATGACCTTTACGGAGATCTTTCCGGTCGGCGTGCTGGTATCGCTCGTATCGGCGGCGCTGTTGCGCAACAGCCGATTCCTGCCAGCGCGGGCAGTGGCAGGTCAGTGAAAGTCGCGTGATTTGGGGATGATCCGGACGTTGCGCGGATGGCTGCCCCTGGGTTCGGCCCCTACCCCTGCCGTGCGCGCAATTTTACTACGCGGATGCTGGGGGTGATCGAACTCGTCGGCGCGGGATCGTTCAACGGGCGTCTCGCCGCGCTCCGAAAGCGTATCGAGCATCACACTTCGATCGATGATCCGGCTCGCCATTAAATGAACGACACCCTCGACGCTGCGCTGCAGCTGCCCTTCGACAAGCATCAACCGCGATGCCATTACCTGTCGCCTGAAAATCTCGAACTGGCGCGCCCAGAGCACGATATTGGTGACCCCGGTTTCATCCTCGATCGTGATGAAAATCGCATTGCCCTTGCCCGGCCGCTGGCGGACCAGCACGATCCCGGCGGTGCGAACGCGGGCATCGTTCTTCGCGGCATTCGTCTCCGCACAACTAAGTATGCCCTCGGCGCACAGTTCCTCGCGCAGGAAGCTCATCGGGTGTGCCTTCAGCGACAGCCGCGTCATCTGATAATCAGCCACGACATGCTCGGCCGGTGACATGAGCGGGAGCGCCACATCCGCCTCCTCGCCTAGTTCACACGCGCGGGCGGCGGCGAACAGCGGCAGCTCACCGCTGGGCGTGCGGCGCACTTCCCATAACGCCGCGCGCCGATCCAGCGCGATCGATCGGAACGCATCGGCATCCGCCAGCAATCGTAGCGCGCGTTGCGGGAGATTAGCGCGGCGTGCGAGATCTTCGATCGAGGTGAAGGGAGCGGCGGCGCGGGAGCGGACGATGTCGTTGGCCCATTCCTGCCGAAAACCAGTGATCTGGCGATAGCCGAGGCGGAGCGCATGGGGGTGGCCACCGCCCACCCCGTCAACTCGCTCCAACGCATTATCCCACCCGCTGCAGGCGACATCGATACCGCGCGCCTCGACCCCATGTTCGCGCGCATCGCGCACGATCTGCGCGGGCGCATAGAAACCCATCGGCTGCGAGTTCAGCAACGCACAGGCGAAGACCGCGGGGTGGTGGCATTTGATCCAGGACGACACATAGACCAGCCGCGCAAATGCCAGCGCATGGCTTTCGGGAAAGCCGTAGCTGCCAAAGCCCTTGATCTGATCGAAGCACCGCCGGGCGAAATCGGCCTCATAGCCGCGCGCGACCATGCCGCCGATCATCTTTTCCTCAAAATGATCCATCCCGCCGACATTGCGGAAAGTCGCCATCGAATTGCGCAGCCGGTTTGCCTCACCGGGGGTGAATTTGGCCGCCACGATCGCCAGCTTCATCGCCTGTTCCTGAAACAGCGGCACGCCGTAAGTCTTGCCGAGCAGCTGTTTCAGTTCATCGGCGGGGCCATGATCGGGGCTGGGCGACGGATATTCCACCTTCTCGCGGCCCGCCCGCCGCCGCAGATAGGGATGCACCATATCGCCCTGGATCGGCCCCGGTCGCACGATCGCGACCTGGATGACGAGATCGTAGAGCTCGCGCGGTTTCAGCCGCGGCAGCATGTTGATCTGCGCACGGCTTTCGACCTGGAACACGCCGATGCTGTCGCCCTTGCACAGCATGTCGTAGACTGCCGGATCATCCGCCGGGATGGTATCGAGCTGGTGATCGGCCAGCCCCTCGGCGCGCAGCAGCTCGAAGCTTTTCTGGATGCAGGTGAGCATGCCGAGCGCGAGCACATCG
>NZ_NCGB01000041.1:0-24457 GCF_002278865.1 Sphingomonas sp. 28-62-11
GGCGGAAAGCCCCCCCACCGGTGGGGCGATCGACATGTCATTGTCGTTCAGGATCACGACCAGCCGGTTGCCGGCCTGGGCGGCGTTGTTCATCGCCTCATAGGCCATGCCTGCCGACATCGCCCCGTCACCGATCACCGCAATGCCCTTGCCCGGCGTGCCTGCGATCTTGTTCGCGATCGCAAAGCCCAAGGCTGCCGAGATCGAGGTCGAGCTGTGCGCGGCACCGAACGGGTCGTACTCAGACTCAGCGCGCTTGGTGAAGCCGGAGAGGCCACCGCCCATGCGCAGCGTCCGAATCCGGTCGCGGCGTCCCGTCAAAATCTTGTGCGGGTAGCATTGATGCCCAACGTCCCACACCAGCCGGTCGTCCGGCGTGTTGAACACATAATGGATCGCCGTCGTCAGCTCGACCACGCCCAGCCCCGACCCGAGATGACCCCCCGTCACCCCAACCGCCGATATCACCTCGGCCCGCAACTCATCCGCCAACTGCGGCAACTGATCTGCTGACAGCAAACGAATGTCGGCGGGGGTGTTGATCTTGTCCAAAAGTGGCGTGTTGGGCACAGACATGCGGTAATGAATCCCTTGTTCAAGCGGCCTTCCTAATCGATTGGTACGCAAAGGTGAACAGGTGGATTGCCCGGGTGTCGGGTAAGCCTGCGTCGCGAAAAGGTGCCCGATCGATCATGCCTGCCACCCCCGCCTGGCCTCCGCAGTCCACGCCCCGGCTATTTACCGACCAGCCGATCGTCCACGGCGCGATCCGCATCGACGGTCCGCAGGCGCATTATCTGATCGCCGTGATGCGCCTGAAACTGGGCGATCCGGTGAAGCTGTTCGACGGAGCAAGCGGCGAATGGCTCGCCACGGCGGCATCGATCGGCAAGCGCGACCTGACACTTGAGGTTAGCGAGCAGCTCCGCCCACGCGAGGCAGTGCCCGATCTGTGGCTTTGCGCCGCGCCGCTGAAGAAGGGGCGGATCGACTGGCTGATGGAAAAGGCCTGCGAGCTGGGGGTCGATCGGGTGGTGCCCGTGGTGACGCGGCGCACCGTGGTCGATCGCCTCAACCTCGATCGGTTGCGGGCGCACATGATAGAGGCTGCCGAGCAGTGCGGGCGGACAGCGGTGCCCAAGCTGGATGAGCCAGTGAAGCTGGCAGTGTTGTTGCGGGATTGGCCTTCGGAGCGTGCGCTGTTCTTCGCGGATGAGAATGGCGGCCTGCCTGCGTTCGAGGCGATGCGCGCCCAGCCCGGTCCGGCGGCGATCCTGATCGGCCCCGAAGGCGGTTTCGACGATGACGAGCGCGCAGCGATTCGCGCCTTGCCAGGTGCCATTGGCATCAGCCTTGGCCCCCGCATCCTGCGCGCTGACACCGCAGCCGCGGCGGCAATCAGCCTGTGGATGGCGGCGGCGGGGGATTGGCAGGCACAGGACTAGCCGCCCACTAGCGCTGCCCCCCCGCCAGCGCTAAAGGCGCAATCCATGAGCACGAAGACCGTTTCAAAAAGCAACGCGGCGGTCATCGAGCACCGCGACCAGTTGATTGCGAGTTTCGCCAAGGGTGAAAAGCCACCCGAACGCTGGCGGATCGGCACCGAGCACGAAAAATTCGTCTACGCGCTGAACGATCACCGGGCGCCTTCCTATGACGAACCCGGCGGTATCCGCGATCTGTTGATGGCGCTGACCGAATTTGGCTGGGAACCGGTGATGGAGGGCGGGAACGTCATCGCGCTCAGCGGCACCGACGGCAGCGTCAGCCTGGAACCCGCCGGACAGTTCGAGCTGTCGGGCGCGCCGCTCGACAATCTACACCAGACCTGCGGCGAAACCGGGCGGCATCTGGAACAGGTGCTGAAGCTCGGCGAGCGCTTCGGGATCGGCTTTCTGGGGCTGGGCATGTGGCCCGACAAGACCCGTGCCGAACTGCCCATCATGCCAAAGGGCCGCTATGCGATCATGCTGCGCCATATGCCGCGCGTGGGCAGCATGGGGCTCGACATGATGCTTCGCACCTGTACCATTCAGGTTAATCTGGATTACCAAACAGAAGCCGATATGGTGAAGAAATTCCGCGTCGGCCTTGCGCTCCAGCCGCTTGCGACCGCGCTGTTCGCCAATTCGCCCTTCACCGAGGGCAAGCCCAACGGTATGCTCTCATACCGCAGCCATATCTGGTCGGATACCGATCCCGCGCGGACCGGCATGCTACCCTTCGTGTTCGAAGATGGGTTCGGCTATGAACGCTATGCCGATTACGCGCTCGATGTGCCGATGTACTTTGTCTACCGCGACGGCAAATATATCGATGCAGCGGGACTTAGTTTTCGGGATTTCCTAAAGGGCGAACTGTCTGTCCTCCCCGGCGAACTGCCGACCACCGATGACTGGAACGATCATCTGTCGACCGCCTTTCCCGAGGTGCGGCTGAAGAGCTTTCTCGAGATGCGCGGTGCCGATGGCGGGCCTTGGAGCCGCATCTGCGCGCTGCCCGCGTTCTGGGTCGGGCTGCTCTACGATCAGAGCGCGCTCGATGCGGCATGGGATCTCGTCAAAGGCTGGTCGATGGAAGAGCGCGAGTTGCTTCGCTCTTCCGTTCCGAAACTTGCGCTCGATGCACCACTCCCCGGTGGCGGTACGTTACGCGATATCGCCGGAGAGGTGCTTGATGTATCGCACAGCGGCCTTTCGGCCCGCGCGCGGCTCGATGCCGGCGGCAGCAACGAAACCGGCTTCCTCGATCCGCTCCGCGAAATTGTCCGCAGCGGCAAGGTGCCTGCGCAAATGCTGCTCGATCGCTATCACGGCGACTGGAACGGCGATGTCAGCCGGATCTACGAGGAAATGCGGTTCTGATCAGCGGCAGGTGATTTGCCCGATAGCCAGCCGAAAAACCTTGGGACGGGACCGTTTCGATCCATCCACGCCGAATAAGCCTGATAATCCGGATCGGCACCCAAATGCTTTTCCTCGGTTTTAGCACGCCAGTAATAGACGGCTGCGACCAGTCCCATCAGGATCGTCGCGCGCGCCGCATCGGCTAGTGATCCCGTGCTCAGCACGGGGATAGTCGCGATCCACCAGAACAGGTTTTTCGACAGATAGGCGGGGTGACGCGACCAGGCATAGGGGCCGTGCGTCAAGATGCCGCGGTGGGTGAGGTTCGAAAAGCGCAGCCCAAAAGCAATCGTTGCCCAGGCATAAATCGCGGTCAGCACCACCAGCACGACCCCGGTGATCGCCAGCAGCACCGGCTGCCCGGCAAACCAGTGCGTCCAGTCCGACGTGCCGGGGTGATAATCAAGCGGCCCGCCATTCCCCATCAGCGTGAACGGCGGATAGCAGATCAGCGCTGCCGTCCAGGCCTGGGCGTGAGGGTTGGCGCTGCGGATGTGTGCGTCGAGCGGGCGCATGGTCAGCACATAGCCGACCGTCGCAAAGGCGACGTCGATCACGAACATGAAGGTGATCAGCCAGTTGGCCAGCGCCACCGGATTGCCCAGCACGACGCTCCAGTCAGCGCGGATGAACTCGCCATAGCCCCCCGGCACGATCGCGAGCATGAAGGCGAGGAAGAATGCCTTTACGGCCCAGCTGCGCAAATGGGCATAAATCGCTTCGGGGTCGACCGGGCCGGTGCCCATCAGCCACGTCCCGAGCGCCCAGGCGCCGTCGCACGGCTCCACCAGCTTGCGATCGAGCCAGATTACATAGGGGATCGACGCCACGAACAGCAAAGGCGCGACCCCACCGAACACCCACATCGAAAAGGGATAATTGCCCCACTGGTTGGTCCAGTAGAAGCGGAACGTGCCATAGATCAGCGCGATCCCGGCCCAGGTCGCCCACAAACCGGCCAGCTTGGTCAGGCTGATGTCCAAAGTGTCGCGCCACGGCGTTTGGCGGGACCAGTCGATCCCGGTGCTGGCGCGCCGATGGACCTTGTCGACCAGCACCGACCACAGGATCATCGGCACCCCGCATGCGGCGACATTGACCAACGCGGCATGCGATCCGTCGAAGTGGAAATAGCGCGCAATCGCCACCCAGGTGATCAACCCGGCAAGCCCGGCCATGCCGACGCCGGTACTGACGGCCGAGATCGGGCGCGGATCAGGGGCATTGGTGGCCGCGCGGGCAAGGGCAGGATCGTGCAACATTGCCGCAACCGATAGCGCGAGAATGGTAAGTAAGGCGTGAAGCACGCTCGCCATCGGGTGCCTTTTGCGCCAATCGGGCGTTATGGGGGTCGTAGAAACCGTTTAAGATACCCAAAGGATTATCGATGACGACCTTCGTAATGGCTATTGCCGCGCTGCTCGCGGCACCCGCGCCCGCCCAAGCAATCCTACCGGGCACCTGGGCCAACCCGTCGAAAAGCGTGCATGTCGCCTTCAAGCGCTGCGGACAGGCGATGTGCGGCACGATCGTGTGGGCGAACGCCAAGGCAAAGGCCGATGCCGCGCGCGGCGGCACGAACAAGCTGATCGGCGCGGTGCTATTCGAAAAATTCGTGGCGGAAACGCCGCGGCGCTGGCGCGGCGCGGTGTTCATTGCCGATATCGGCCAGCGCGTATCGGGCACGATCACCCAGGAAAATGCCAAGACGATCATCGGCGAGGGCTGCCTGATCGCCGGGCTAGGCTGCAAATCGCAGCGCTGGTCGCGGATCAAATAGCCCGCGCCTTCGTGCGCCCGCGCAAGGCCCCCTTTCCGCTGGTCATTTTACTGCTAGACCTTGTGCCATAACGATTTGCACGGGGAGTTTGCTGGTGGGGTATCGGGTTTTTGCGGCTATGGCCGTGTTGTTGGCAACGACGTCCGCGATGGCGCAAACCGCCGCCCCAACGCCCACCCCCGCTGCCGATCCCGCGAAACCCGCCAAGCCCAAATGGGACGTCAACGCACCCCCCGGCATGACGACGCGGCAGGTGCCGATCGACGTGACCGAGGGCAGCTGGATGAACATCGACGTCTCGCCTGAAGGCAAGACGATCGCGTTCGATCTGCTGGGTGATGTTTATACCATGCCGATCGCCGGCGGCACGCCAACGCGGATCGCCGATGGGCTCGCCTATGAACAGCAGCCGCGCTTCTCGCCCGATGGCAAGCGGATCGCGTTCGTTTCCGACCGGGCCGGGGGCGACAATATCTGGCTGATGAATGTCGACGGATCGGACAAGCGCCAGCTGTCGAAAGAAGATTTCCGGCTGCTCAACCAGCCCAGCTGGAGCCCCGACGGGCGGTTCATCACCGCCAAGAAGCACTTCACCACCCAGCGCTCGCTCGGCACGGGCGAGGTGTGGCTGTACCACGTATCAGGCGGCGGCGGCGTTCAGCTCGTCAAGCGCGCGAGCGAGCAGCTGCAAAAGGAACTGGGCGAACCGATCTTCGCGCCCGACGGCAAGGGCATTTATTACACCCGCAACGTCACCCCCGGTCCGATCTTCGAATATGCGCAAAATTCGAACACCGATCTGTTTCATATCGAGCGCTATGACCTCGACAGTGGCGAGGTGACGACGGTGGCGAGTGGGGTCGGCGGTTCAGTGCGCCCCACTCCGTCGCCCGACGGCAAATACCTCGCCTTCGTCCGGCGCGAGCGGGCCAAATCGAAGCTTTATGTGAAGGATCTTTCGTCCGGCCAGGAACGCAAGATTTACGACTCGCTCGATCAGGATGTGCAGGAAACCTGGGCGGTGACCGGCGTGTATCCGAACATGGCCTGGACGCCCGATAGCAAGACGCTGTTGTTCTGGGCGGGCGGCAAGATTCGCCGCGTGGGCGCAGACGGGGCTGGCGCAGCGGAGATTCCATTCCGCGTGAACGATTCCCGCGTGGTGATCGACGCGACGCATCCCGTGGTCGATTTGGCGCCGGCCAGCTTCACCACAAAGATGCCGCGCTGGGCGCAGGTATCACCCGATGGCAAATCGGTCGTCTACGAAACGCTCGGTAAGCTCTGGGTGAAGCCGATGGCGGGCGGCACCGCGCGGCGGCTGACCAGCGACAAAAGCGACGGGTTCGAACTGTGGCCGAGCTGGTCGCGCGACGGGCGGACGATCGCGTTCGTCGGCTGGAGCGATGCGAAGCTCGGCACGATCCGTACCGTGGCGGCAACAGGCGCGGCAGCGCGCGATGTGACGACGCAGCCCGGCCATTATGCCCGTCCGCGTTTCTCCCCTAGCGGCAAGACAATCGTGTTCGAACGCGGCAGCGGCGGCGGGTTGACCGATAATCGTTGGGGCGAGAACCCCGGCATCTACCGCGTCGCGGTTAGCGGCGGCGCGGTATCGCTGATCAGCAAGAATGGCAGCGCACCCCAGTTCGGTGCATCCGACGACCGCGTGTTCATGATCGGCAGCGACAAGGGCAAGCGCCAACTGGTGAGCACCGATCTGTCGGGCGAAACCAAGCGCGTCCACACGACGGGCGAGCTGGTGAACGACTATATCGTGTCTCCCGATGGCGCCTTCGTAGCATTCCGCCAGAATTATCAGGCGTTCGTCATGCCGCTGATGCCCGGCACGCAGGATGTGGCGGCCGACCAGAAGGGCAGCGCCCTGCCCGTTACCCGCGTCAGCGGCGACGGCGCGGAGTTCATCCATTGGTCGAATGGCGGCAAGCAGGTGCATTGGAGCCTTGGCGCGACGTTGTTCACCGCCGAAACGGCCCAGCTTTTCGCCACCGCGCCGCAAGGTGCCGATGCGCCCAAATTCAAGGCACCCACCACTGGCGTGTCGCTGGCGATGGATGTAACCGCCGCCAAGCCGACCGGCGTCGTCGCGCTCACCGGGGCGCGGATCGTGACGATGGCCAACAAGGCCGGCGGGATCATCGATAACGGCGTCATCGTTATCACAGGGGATCGGATCACCGCGATCGGCAAGGCCGATGCCGTGACGATCCCGTCCGGCGCGAAGACGATCGATGTCGCTGGGAAAACGATCATCCCCGGGCTGGTCGATGCCCATGCGCATGGCCCGCAGGGCGATGATGAGCTGATCCCGCAGCAAAACTGGTCGGCAATCGCCAATCTGGCGTTCGGCACCACAACGATCCACGATCCATCGTCGCGCGCCGCCGAAATCTTCGTGGCGGCCGAAATGCAGCGCGCGGGCAAAATCCTTGCTCCACGCATCTTTTCGACCGGCGAGATCATCTATGGCGCGAAATCGCCCGACGTGTTTGCCGATATCAGCAGCTATGAGGATGCGCTCGCCAATGTGCGTCGCCTGAAGGCACAAGGCGCGCATTCGGTGAAGAACTACAATCAGCCCCGCCGCGAACAGCGCCAGATGGTCGTCAAGGCAGCGCAGGCCGAGGGGATGGAAGTCGTTCCCGAGGGCGGTTCGCTGTACACGATGGATCTGAGTCTGATCCAGGACGGCAATTCGACGGTTGAGCATAATGTGCCGCTCGACATCTTTTACGCCGATTTCGTCAGTCTGTGGACGCAGACCAAAACTAACTACACGCCGACACTGGTCGTTACCTATGGCGGTCCGGCGGGTGACCCCTATTGGCGCGCGCATACCGATGTGTGGAAGCATCCGTTGCTGACCAAGCATGTGCCGCCAGGTCTTCTCGCGGCGCAAAATGTCCGCCGCGTGCTCGCACCCGAGGAGGATTATGTCGACGCCGCCAGTGCGCGCGAAGCCAAGAAGCTGGCCGATAAGGGCATTCAAGTGTCGATCGGCGCGCATGGCCAGCAGGCGGGGTTGGGGTCGCATTGGGAAATGTGGTCGTTCGTGCGCGGTGGGTGGAGCCCGGTCGAGGCGCTTGCTGCCGGCACGATCATGCCCGCCACCTCGCTTGGCTATGCGAAGGATGTCGGCTCGCTCGAAGTCGGCAAACTTGCCGATCTGGTGGTGCTCGATGCCGATCCCACGGTCGATATCCGCAATACCGAAAAGATCAGCCGGGTGATGCTCGGCGGTCGCCTCTATGATCCGGCGACGATGAACGAGGTCGAGACTGGCACGGCCAAGCGTGCCCCCTATTGGTGGGAAAAGGGCGGCAATCCAAGCGCTGGCAGCCAGATGGTGACCAGTTACGGCCATGCTGACTGATCGACCGGCATGAAAGCACACAGGCGGTTGACCGTCGCCCCGTCTGTGTGGCAGTCGCGCGGTGGTTCGCGGGTATAGTACAATGGTAGTACAGCAGCCTTCCAAGCTGAATACACGGGTTCGATTCCCGTTACCCGCTCCACCTTTCCGATCTGGATGGACCCCATGACCGCATCGACCCTGGCCGAGGCGAAGGCACAGATCATTGCCGCTGGGCGCTGGCTCGACGGCAAGGGCTGGGCACCCGCGACGGCCGGCAATTATTCGATGCGGCTTCCCGATGGCCGGTTCGCGATCACCGTTTCGGGCTGGCACAAGGGGCGGCTGACCGATTTCGGCGTGATGACGGTGGATGCCGAGGGCAAATCGCTCGACGGCAAGAAGCCCTCGGCCGAAACCGCACTCCACATGGCGCTTTATGCCCGCTTCCCGCAGGTGAACGCGGTGCTGCACAGCCATTCGCCCGAAGCCGTCGGCATGAGCCGCGCTTACCGCAAGGCGACGCATTACAAGCTGACCGGGCATGAGATGTTGAAGGTGCTGCCCGGTTTCACCACGCATGACGCGGTGTTCGCGCTGCCGATCGTCGACAACAGCCAGGACATGGCCGACATCCTGACGGCGCTTGAGCCCGCGATGCTGGCCGAATCGCCGCCGCCTGCCTATCTTATCCGCGGGCACGGCCTGTATGGCTGGGGCCGCGACATGGCAGAGGCCGAACGCGTGATCGAAGGCGTCGAATGGATGATCGCCGCTGAACTCGCCGAGGCGCGTTTCCGGGAGAGTATGCGATGAGCCGGTTGCAGATTTTCGGCGACAGCGATGCGAATGCCTTGCTGCTCGAAACTTCCGATGCCGACGTGATCGCGCACGAGCTCGCGGGCATCGGCGTCCGCTTCGAACGCTGGCCGACGCGGCCTGTCGCGAGCGCCGACGAGGTGCTGACCGTTTATGCGCCCGAAATCGAAAAGCTGGTCGCAGCGGACGGCTATCAATCGATCGACGTGATGGGCGTGACCCCCGATCATCCCGACCGCGCGACGATCCGGACCAAATTCCTGTCCGAACACACCCATGCTGAGGACGAAATCCGCTTCTTCGTCGAGGGCGAAGGGCTGTTCACGCTCCACGAACAGGGCCGGGTGTTCAACATGCTGTGTACGCAGGGTGACCTGATTTCGGTGCCCGCCGGCATGCGCCACTGGTTCGATATGGGCGCGGCGCCCAAATTCACGGTGATCCGCCTGTTCCTCAATCCTGATGGCTGGATCGCACAGTTCACTGGCGACGACATTGCCGATCGCTTTCCCCGGCTCGAGCGCGCCGACGCGTGACGAAAGCGATACTGACCGACATCGAGGGGACGACATCGTCGATCTCCTTCGTCGCCGACGTGCTGTTTCCCTATGCGCGAGAGCGGCTGGGTAGTTATTGCGCGGCGCATCCTGCGGAAGTCGCGCCGATCCTCGCCGAGGTACAGGCGATCGAGCCCGGCGATCCGATCGCAACGATGCAGCGCTGGATCGACGAGGATCGCAAGATCACCCCGCTCAAGACGCTGCAGGGGATGATCTGGGACGGCGGCTTTCGCGAGGGCGCGTTCAAGGGGCATGTCTATCCCGATGCGGTGGCAGGTCTCCGGCGCTGGCATGCGGCTGGGCTGAAGCTGTATGTTTTCTCGAGCGGATCGGTGGCAGCGCAGAAGCTGATCTTCGGGTTTAGTGAGGCGGGCAATCTGACCGAGCTCTTCTCGGGCTATTTCGACACGACGACGGGGCCGAAGCGTGAGGCGGTGGCCTATACGCGGATTGCCGAGGCCATCCGATTCGCGCCGGGCGAGGTGCTGTTCCTGTCGGACGTGGCGGCGGAAACCGATGCGGCGAAGGCAGCGGGGATGCAGGCGCTGCTGATCGATCGCGAGGGTGGGCCGGCGGATATCGCGAGCTTTGATGAGATCAACCTCTAACCAATCAACCCATTGCCCGTTTGTTTCGAGCGAAGTCGAGAAACAGGCCACAAGCGGTGCACAGCGTTTCTCGACTTCGCTCGAAACGAGCGGGTCGGCGAGAGGAGCAAAACCCATGAAACTCAACGGCACCCACACCCGATCGATCATGCGCACCGATGATGGCAAAGGCGCGCGCATCCTCGACCAGCGCGATCTGCCGTGGAAAGTCACCTGGGTCGACCTGCGTGACGCCGCCACCGCCGAGCGCGCGATCCGCGAGATGTGGACGCGCGGCGCGCCGCTGATCGGCGCGACGGCGGCTTATGGGCTGGCGCTGGCGCTGGCTGAGGATGCGAGCGACGAAGGGCTGGACACCGCGCACAAGTTCCTGCTCGAAGCACGCCCCACCGCCGTCAACCTGCGCTGGGCATTGGATGATGTCGCCGCACATGTTCGTCCCCTTCCCGTTGCCGAACGCGCGCAAGCCGCTTTCGCCCGCGCCGACCAGATCGCCGATGACGACGCCGCGATGAGCGAAAAGATCGGCGCGCATGGGCTAGCCATCCTCCGCGATCTCCACGCGCAGCACCCCGATCGCCCGCTCAACATCCTGACGCATTGCAACGCGGGCTGGCTGGCGACGGTCGATTACGGCACCGCGACCGCGCCCATTTACATGGCGCATGATGCGGGCATTCCGGTGCACGTCTGGGTCGACGAAACCCGCCCGCGCAACCAGGGTGCGCTGCTCACCGCGTTCGAACTCGCCAGCCACGGCGTGCCGCACACGGTGATCGTCGACAATGCCGGCGGGCATCTGATGATGAACGGCCAGGTCGATATGGTGATCGTCGGCACGGACCGGGTCGCCGCCAACGGCGACGTCTGCAACAAGATCGGCACCTATCTGAAGGCGCTCGCGGCCAAGGACAACGACATCCCCTTCTACGTCGCGCTCCCCAGCACCACCTTCGACGCGACCACGCCGACGGGCGCCGACGTGCCGATTGAGGAGCGATCGGGCGAGGAAGTGACCCACGTCCAGGGCGAAGGCGGCGCGATCCGTGTGACGGCATCGGGCGCGGCGAACCCGGCGTTCGACGTGACGCCCGCACGGCTGGTGACGGGGTACATTACCGAGAAGGGCGTGAGCGCGACGATTTGAGGGGGAGTTCGAATACTGCGCTCCCCCCTTTCGTCACCCCGGACTTGTTCAGGGGCCCACCGCTTCATTAGACGCGTCAGTGGTTGCGGCGCAGTGGACCCCGGCACAAGGCCGGGGTGACGGTTGAAGCAATTGCCGCCCCGACACCAAAGTGACAGATTGCCGCGGGGGACATTGCCGAATGAAGCTGTCATCACGTTATGGATTGATCGGGATCGGCGGGCTGGCGCTGTTGTCGCTGACGCACTGGTTGCGGAGTTTGAACGGCGATTGGCCATCGGTAGTGTCATATCTTATCGGTGTGATGCCAAACGTGGCAGCGGCGATTGCCATCCCATTCGTTTTCATGGGCATCTGGGCAGACCAGCGGAAGGACGCCCCGGTGGGCGTGGTAAGACGCTGGTTCTTCCCGACGGCGGCAATGTCGTTAGCGGGCCTGATTGGGTGGGAGCTGATTCAACGCGGCAGCGGCGGTTTGGTGTTCGACGTCAATGACCTTGGCGCGACGGTTGTTGGCACTGTGATCGGGGCCGGACTTTTCGCGCTCGTGACGCCCCGGACCGCCCCTTAAGGCCGCCGCGCCATCTTCTCGATCGCCGCATCTATCGTCGCGTCCGCCTTCGCAAAGCATAGTCGCACCACATTCGTAACTGCGTCCTGCGCGTAGAAGGCGCTTACGGGGATCGCCGCGACGCCCGCCTCATCGACCAGCCATTCGCAGAAAGCCACGTCGCCCATCGCGATGCCGCTCGCGGCCAAGTCGATCGACAAGAAGTAGGTCGCGTGGCTCGGCAGCACTTTGTATCCCAGCCCCGTCAGCCCCGCTGTCAGTCGATCCCGCGACCGCTGAAAACCTGCGCGCATGCCGGTGAAGTACGCCATTTCCTTGCCCAACCCGTAAGCCGCCGCCGCCTGCAGATTGGGCGGCGTGGTGAAGGTGAGGAACTGGTGCGCCTTGGCGATCCCCTGCGACAGTGCAGGCGCAGCGCACAGCCAACCGACTTTCCACCCGGTGAGCGAGAAGATCTTGCCCGCCGAACCGATTTTGACGGTGCGGTGACGCATGCCGGGCAACGTCATCAGCGACACATGCGCGCGGCCATCGAACACGACATGTTCCCACACTTCGTCGCAGATCGCCGTAACATCATGCGACACGCAGAAATCGGCCAGCAGCGCGAGTTCCTGTGGCGTCGCCATTGTCGCGGTGGGGTTGAGCGGGGTGTTGAGGATGAGCAATTTGGTGCGCGGGCTGGCGACCTTGGCCAGCGCCTCGGCGGTGATCTTCCATTCGGGCGGTTCGAGCCGAACCAGTCGCGCAACCCCGCCCGCGCGCTGCACCAGCGGCAGATAGGCGTCGTAGAGCGGCTGGAACATCACCACCTCATCCCCCGGCGACACCAGCGCCAGGATGGTTGCCGCCAGCGCCTCCGTCGCGCCCGACGTGACGATCACTTCGCTTGCATCGAGATCGAGGCCCTGATGCGCGGCGTAATGATTAGCCACCGCCTGGCGCAGCACCGGCAGCCCGGCCATCGGCGGATACTGGTTCGAGTCGCCGAGCAGCGCCCGCGCGGCTTCCTGGAGAACGTCGGCCGGCCCTTTGCCGTCGGGAAAGCCCTGCCCCAAATTGATCGCGCCATTCGCCCGCGCGCGCGCGGACATTGCTTCGAAGATCGTGGTGCCAAGGTTGGCGTACAGCGGGTTCATGCAGGGTCCTTGAGATAAAGCAGCGCGGGGATCAACGGGGACCGAACTTCTCGTTCCCCTTGTACTTCCTCCGTTCGGGCTGAGCGAAGTCGAAGTCCACGCGCTGTGCATGCCCTTCGACTACGCTCAGGGCGAACGGACGTGGGAAGGTTGGGGGTAACGTTTTAGCAGGGTCACTAACCCTCACCGCACCCTTACCCCGATCCAGAACAGCCTTGGCGTCCCCAGATCGATCGAACCACCTGCGTTGCGCGTCACCACATCGGCGTCGAACAGATTTTCCGCTCGCGCCACGATCGCGAACCGCTTGCCGATCGGCAATTGCGCGGTTGCATCGAGCGTGACGACGCCGGGCAGGACATCGCTTTCAAGGTCATCCTCGAATTGCGCGCCAGTGTAACGCAACGTCGTCGATAAGCGCATGCCGCCAGCAGGGGCCCAACCAAGCGTTGCGCTGGCCGCCTGACGCGGGCTTTGGGCGGGGCGAAGGCCATCGAGCGCCAGCGCCGCGCCCGATGCCGACACGCGCGAATCGCTGAATGCATAGGATGCCGACAGCGACCACGCGCCGCGCCGCGCCTCACCCGTCACCTCGACCCCGCGCGCGACGATCGCATCGACATTGCGGCGCTGGCGGACATTGGGGCCAGTGGTGACGTTGGCGATTGCCCCCTCCAGCCGGTTGTAAAACGCCGTCACCCCGATCGACACGCCACGCGCCGGCGAGAGATCAATCCCGCCCTCGATACCGCGCAACCGCTCCAGCCCGAGCGCCGCGTTGGCCTGAGTGGTGATCGGGAAGACGACGAAGGGGCGGTATAGTTCGTTTAACGTCGGCAAGCGGAAGCCAGTATATCCAGCCATGCGCAGTGCGATCCCCTCACCGGGCCGGTACAAAGCGCCTGCCCGCCCGGTCACTTCGGTGCCGGTACGACCGGCGAAATGCTGGTTGGCGGTACGCACGCCTGCAGCCGATGCCTCGCTGAAAAAACCATCCGTGATCGACCAGCGATCCGCGCGCACGCCACCAGTGAGTACCAGCTTGCCCAGCGTCCAATCATCCTCGAAGAACGCGCCGATCGTGCGCGTCGTACCGCCAGCATTACGTCGCGCGATAACTAGGCCGGTGACGCCGCTATAGGCATCCTCGAACAATTCCCCGTCGGCAAGACGCATGTCGACACCGACTCGCAGCAGGTGATCCGCCCCCACCGGCGGTCGCAGCTCGATCTTGCCGCCGATCCCGGTCGCAGGCGTAGCGCGCTGATCGAGCGTCAGGCGAAAATTGGTCGCGCTGATCACCTTGTTGGTAAAGTTTCGCGCCTGAAGATAAGCGATCACATCGATAGCCCAGGCCCCGCGATGCACCACCCGGATGCTGGCATCCTGCCCCTCGGTGCTGCTGTCTGCCCCGCGAAAGCGAAGCGTGCGGTTATCGCCGAACACCAGCGCGCGTACCTGCAGCTCCGTCACGGCATCGATCGGCGCGACTGCCCGCAGCCCGACCGACCAATCACGATAACGCGCGCGGGTAGTGGCGGACACGCGCTGGGCGGTGGGTGTCGTGAAAAAGCCATCGCCGCGCTCGAACCGGCCCGACAGGGTGGCAAAACCATCGCCCAGATCAGGCGAAACACTGGCGCTCATCTCCTGCGCATCGTTGCTACCATAAAAGGCGCTCCCGTCTCCCACCGGCAGATCGCGCCGCGTTGCGCTGACCAGTTCGATCGTGCCCGCCACCGCGCCCGCGCCAAACGCCCCTGCCCCGCCGCCGCGCGTCACTCGCACCGCGGACAGCCTGTCGCCGACGATTGCGGTGAACGGGATATGCCCGAAAAACGGATCGGCCACCGGCACCCCGTCAAGCAGCACCAGCGCCCGGCTCGATGCATTGCCCCCCAGCGAACGCAGCGTCACACCCTGCGCAGTGGGATTGGCAGATCGGCTGTCCGAACGTCGGAATTGTTGGAACCCCGCCACATCGCGCAGCACATTTTCCACCCGCCCCGATGCATCACCCGTCAGCCGATCACGCCCGATAACGACCGATCCATAGGCAGGGGTTCCCGGCGGCAATGGCAATTCCCCGCCAATGACGACGATATCATCGGGCGGTGGCGGCGGCACGGTTTGAGCCATGCCCGGCGCACACCATGGCGCGGTGCCCAGCAAAGCTGCGGCCAAACGCAACGGGCGATCAGCACGGATAACGCGATACTCCTGCGGCAAAGATCAGTTCTGCAAAATGCCGATCGCCTGGCTGGCAAAGCGCAGTCTTTCACCCATCACCGTAATGACATAGGTGAGCAAGGCCTGTGTCAGCGCCGGATGATCGGCCATCAGCCGGGCATAGGAATCGGCGCTGAGTTCGTAAAGCACGCTGTTTGCTTCCGCCACGATATTGGCGCTGCGGGGCTGCTGCGTCAGCAAACCCATTTCGCCAATAGTCGTATGTTCGCCCAGGCTGCGCACCCGCACCTGCCGGTGCTGACCGATATTGACGACCACACCGATCCGGCCTTCGAGGATGAAGTGCATCGAATCCGACGGCGCACCCTGGGTCGCGATCAGCGCGTTGGCGGACACTTCGATGCGGCGGCAATGCTGCGCAAGCGTTTCGGCAAATCGGCGATCGCGTAACGCTGTGCCAAGCCAGTCGATAAAGGTTTCGCGATCATCGGCGACCGCGCGGTGGCGCTGGATGATGATGTTTTCGCAATGCTCCAACGCATGATCCAGATCATCACCCAGAATCACATCATCGCCCAGCAACCCGCCGATCTGAAACGCACGGCGGATATCCTCGCTCATGTTGACGAGCACCAGCGAAACGCAATTTCGACCGGCGAGCAGCTTGATCTGATTGAAACTGTGGGTAGCGGACGAGTCGATTCCGGTCACCAGCCGGAAATCGAACAGCAAAAAGCGACAATTGGTGTTCGCCGCGATCAGCCCCTTGATGTGCTGGTAAAGTCCGTTGGCGGAGCCGAAGAAGAGATAGCTTTGCAGCGCCATGCCTTGCAACTCCGACCCATTGTCGTTCAAAATGGCGAGATCACGCCCGCCGCGATCAAGCGATGAGCGATAGCTGCGGCCATCGAAGCTGAACTTGATCGCGTTCACCCGGCTGGCGCTGAGCGCGAAGGTCGCGCAGCCCGTGACGATCCCGAAGATCACCCCGAACACGAACCCCCAGAAAAAGATAATCGCGACGATCGCCAGCAGCGACAGATAATCGGTCAGCATCAGCCGCCGCGCCGATTGCACCAGCCAGCGGTAAAGCAGATCGATTCCCATATAGAGCAACAGGCCGCCCAGCACGCTTTTGGGCACGAACGCGAGGAAGGCGGGATCGACCACCAGCATCAGTGCGGCGATTACCGAAACCGTGATACCTGCCAGTCGCCCGGTCGCCCCTGCGGCATGTGCCAGCGTCGATCGACTGAGCGACATGCAGCTGACATAGCCGCCGATAACCGCTGACATGAGATTAGCGGCGCCGAGCGCGTTAAGCTCACGGTTCAAGTTCGCCTCGCGTTCGGTGGCGAGTTCGATGCCCGCTGTATTCAGCAGCGCGCTGATCGTGGTGACGAACATAACGGCGAGCATGTCCCCCAATAGTGACGGCATCGCCGCCCAGGGAAAGCGCATCAGCGCATCGGCGGTCCAGGGAATCGAGATCGCAACCGGCGATTGGCGCGCAAATGTCCAACCCGCCGCTTGCGCATCGGCGATCGGTACCGAAGCCGCAGCAAGCAGCACATAAAACAGCGCCACCGCACCAGCCAGCACTGTTGGCAGCGTGAATGCGCTTTTGAACCGCGCCCGTGCCACCAGCAATGTGGCGGCAATCGCGATGCCCGCGAGAATCTTCGCCATGCTCTGCGGCGTGGTCAGCGCTTCAATATTGGCGAGCGCGAATTTGTGATCGGTCATAACCTGCACCGATCCGGAGACGATCAGGACGCCAGTGGCCCCGAGAAACCCGCCGATCACCGGATAGGGGATGAAGCGGATTGCGCGACCGGCCCGCGCCAGACCCAAAAGGCACAGGAACAGCCCTGAAATCCCACTGCCCATGGCGATGATCATCAGCGCCGGGCCAATCAGCGCCCCGCCGCCAACGCCATCGGTGATCATTTGGTGCGCCAGTGCAGCGGACAAGGCGGCAGTAACCGCCGAGGTCGACGAATCGGGGCCTGCAATCATGAACGGCATCGAGCTGCGCAGCGCTACCACCAGGGCCGCGATCGCCGTGGTCAGGAACGTCGCAGCGAGACCGGTGGACAAACCAGGCGCAAGCGGCCCGGCAAAAATGAGCGCGGCATAGGAAATACCGAAGAGAATCGAGAGCAAACCACAGATCGAACCCGAGAAAATGTCATTCAGCCAGCCGTAAATCCGCTCGCCGATGGGCCGTTCGCGCGCATCCATCGCCGGTGCGCCGATTTCATCTGATACGCTGACCGATTCACCCATGCGTTCGATGCCCTCCTCCAAACGGTGGTTTCCAGCATCACTTGCCCCCCGGTTCGGCGCTGTGTGAAACCAGCGGTAACTATAATGACATATTTGTGAAACCCAACGGCCAATCCATCGTCGCTGTCCCGCATTGAGCGGCCGCGACGGATGATCGGTATGGAATGGTGGCAGGGCTTGTATCGAACTAAAGGATTAGTCATTTGTTTTTATTTTATAATTAGTTAGTTACATAACTTACCCCCACATTCACCCCCACAATTTTTGAGGGCGAGTGCGATCAATTTGTCAGCAAACCGTGAAGCGCGTTTTCACGTGCACGGCCTGAAACGGCTCAGACTACGCCTAGATGGTGCGATTAATCGATCCCGTATCCGCTGCCCATTTTAGATTCGTCGAGCGATGCCGAACGGCAATAGTTTGGGCGTACTCGCCATGCAAAATGCGTTCTCTGAATGACGGCCTTTGGTGGATACCTAGGTTAACAAATTCTTCGCGTGTCCGGTCCTGCGCGACGGCGGGTGATGCGGCGAGAAGGCCGGCGGCAATGGCAATGGTCGAAGTCTTCACGGGTCGATTTCCTTGAATTTGAATGGCTGTCCGTCAGCCTGCGGCGATCAGCCGTTTGAGTTTGGCGAGCGCGGTGTCCTGGCCCTCCTGATGATCGACGGTGGTCACGAACTCGCCCTCTCGCCCCATCAGGAAGATGGTCGCGGTATGGTCGATCGTGTAGTCGCCGCCTGGCTGCGGCACCTTTTCGTAAAAGACGTGATACGCCTTAACGACTTGCGCGATCTGCGCATCGGTGCCGGTCAGTCCGATGATCGGCGTGCCAAACAGCGCGACATAGTGGCCGATGTCAGCCGGCTTATCGTGGCCGGGATCGACCGAGACGTAGACGATGTTGAACTTCAGGCCATCAGCCCCGAGTTGCTTCCGCAGCGCCGCCAGACGATTGAGCGTCGTCGGGCAGACATCGGGGCAGCGGGTGAAGCCGAAAAAGATCGCGAACGGCTTGCCCTTCAGCGTCTCGTTGCTGACCGGCTTGCCCGCTGGATCGGTCAGCACGAACGGGCCGCCGATCGCCCTGGCATAGCTTTGCGCGGGCGATGGTGGCGCGCTTTGCCGCTGGACGAACAGATAGGCCGCAACGCCCGCCGCAAGCGCGACCAGCCCCCACAGAGCGATCCGAACCAAGCGCAGGCGTCCGCCCGCCTCAATGCCCGGCATGGTTGCCACCTTCCGGGCCAGCATAGGCGATTGCCTCGACCTTGAAATTGATCTTGACCTTGCCCGCACGCTGGAAGCGCAGCTCGGCAGGGACCATCGTGCCCTGCTTGAGTGGCGCTTTCAGGCCGATGAGCATGATGTGAAAGCCGCCCGGCTTGAGCGCTACCTTGTTGCCGGCTGGTATCTCTAGCCCGCCGGGCAGCTCGCGCATTCGCATGACGCCGTCCGTCATCGAAACGGTATGAATTTGTACCTCGGCGGCGGCGGGCGATGATGCTGACATCAGTCGGTCGGCCTGCTTGCCGGTGTTGGTGATCGTCAGGAACCCGCCACCGGCGCTCTGGCCGGGTGCGGTCTCGCGCGACCAGGGATGGCCAATCTTGAGTTTGCCGACCGTTGCATCGTGCGCAGAGAGCGGGACGGCAAGGATCGCGCCGGTCAGCGCGAGGAGGTTTCGGGCATAGGTCATTGGTAATTCTCCGAATGGATGGGAAGCGAAGTGGCTAGGGCGCTGGCCGGTCCGTTGGCCGACAGGGCGATGTGAATGGGCATAAGCAGCAGGATGGCGAGCCAAGCGGAGCGCCTGATCCGGCGCAGCTTGCGGATGTGCCACGGCAGGGATGCGCGGTTCGCCTGCATTTGCAGATCGAACGCGCCCTCGCGCGACCGCTCGGGTCGCGCGACGACAGGATAAGCCATTGAATATATCTCTCGTCACGGCGCTGCGCTGCCGCGATCGGCAGTGGGCGGGTCAGCAGATCAGGCGGGCAGGATCAGCCGAAGACCGGCGGCGCGCGCAGCGGCGGCCGCAGACGAGAAGGCGCGAGTTGAGCGCGCGAGACAACGGGCAGGAACCCGAGCGTCAGGACATAGGCAAGGGCGAGGCCGACCAGCACCAGATCGGCACCCGGCGCAGCAGCCATGCTGAGCCCGGAAAAGGCGCAAGGCGGATGGGCATTGTTGCCATCCTGATGATCGCCGCCCTGATCTTCGGCGCTCTTGCCCAGATCGAGCGCCACCATCTGCGGCCCTTGGCCCGAGCAGAGCGCGACCATGATCGTGCCGTTCGACGGCATGACCATAAACCCCTGCGGCACGATCGCTTTGGCGAGCAGCGCCACCGCGACCAGAAACAATGCCAGCCGCTGATGCTTCAGGAAATAGACGCGCCAGAGTGCCATCAACGCCGCCTAGACCAATCCCGATCATTTGTCATCGGACCGAGGCCAGCGATCAAGACCGCCCGCTTTGGAGCCTGATGCGGAGCGAGATCAGGACTCTCGACAATGACCGACCGCATCTTTCGGTAGGCGACTGGTGCTTTCACGAACCATCGCTCATGGCGATCCAATCAAGCCGATCGCCCCGGCGCTTTTCCAGATCATATACGCCGCAACGACAAAAATCAGACCGGCAAATATCGTCGTCAGCTTGCCCCCATCAGCAAGCCGCTTCGCCAGCATCGTGCCGCCAAGCCCGCCGATGATGCCACCGGCAATGAACACCCCGGCAAGCGGCCAGTCGATCAACCCCGACCAGGCATAGTTTGCCGCCGTCGTCAGCCCGAAAGCGGTAACGGCGATCAGGCTCGTGCCGACGGCATTGATGATCGGCATGCCCGTTGCAGCCACCAGCCCCGGCACAATCAGGAACCCTCCGCCAATGCCGAAAAAGCCGGAAAACGCGCCCGTGCCGACTCCAAAGCCGAGCACTTTCGGTGCATTGGTGCGGTCGCACACGACCGCCTCGACGCCCTGGTTGTTCCGCCCGCGCAGCATTGCCGCGCCGACCACGACCATGACGAGCCCAAACAGGAACAGCAGCCGATCGCCGTCAAATGCCTTGCCCACCGTTGATCCGGCAAGTGCGCCGAAAATGCCTGCAGCCGCGTACATCCCCCCGCACCGCCACTTGACGGTGCCCGATCGGGCATGGCTGATCAGTCCGGTCGCGGCGTTGACGGCCACCGCCAGCGCGCTGGTGCCGATCGCGATATGCGGGCTCGCCACCCCAACGACATAGACCATCAGCGGCACGGCCAGGATCGATCCACCCCCGCCAACCAGCCCGAGCGTGAAGCCGACGAGCACGCCGGACAGCGCGCCAAGTCCGTAATGAAGGGTATCGATCAAGCGTAATCAGACCGTGTCGAGCGGGATTTTGAGATAGCGCGTGCCATTGGCCTCGGGCTCGGGCAGGTGGCCGCCGCGCATATTGACCTGGATGGCAGGCAGAATCAGGCGCGGCATGTCCAGCGTGGCATCGCGCGCCGTCCGCATCGCGACGAATGCATCCTCGTCCACGCCGTCATGAACATGAACATTCCCGTCGCGCTGGGCGCCGATCGTCGTCTCCCAGGCAAAGATATCGCGTCCGGGGGCCTTGTAATCATGGCACAGGAACAGGCGTGCCGCGCGGGGCAGCGACAGAAGGCGACGGATCGAGCGAAACAGCTGGCGCGCATCGCCGCCTGGAAAATCGGCGCGTGCCGTGCCGAAATCGGGCATGAAGATCGTGTCACCGGGGAACACAGTGTCGCCGATCACATAGGCAAGGTCGGCAGGCGTATGGCCGGGAACGTGCAGAACGATCGCCTCCAGCCCGCCGATGCTGAAACGATCGCCATCGTCGAACAACTGGCCAAATTGCGATCCATCGCGATCGAAGCTGGTGCTTTCGTTGAACAGCGTGCCGAACACTTGCTGCACCGTCGTGATAGCCCGGCCGATGGCGATCTTGCCGCCCAATTTTTCCTGCAAATAGGGCGCGGCAGAGAGATGATCGGCATGGGCGTGCGTTTCGAGCAACCATTCGACGGTCAACCCCTCCGCGCGGACATAGTCGATGATCGCATCGGCCGAGGCATGACCGGTGCGCGCCGAAGCAGGATCGAAGTCCAGCACTGAGTCGATGACCGCGGCGATCCGGCTGCCGGGATCATGAACGACATGGCTGGCCGTGAAGGTCGCCTCATCGAAAAAGCTGCGAACGATGGCGCGCGGCGCTTCCCCGATCAGGCTTGCGGTGATGGTGGCAGATGCGCGATCAATGATCGCGTCGCGCGGCGTGGAAGCCATAACTTACTCCTGGGATTTCACGATTACGTAAATGATATGATCATGTAAGCGTCTTGCGTCAATCGTTCGGCGGTGGCATATTCGATCATCGACGGGCGAAAGGGCGAGAAAATTGGACGATCTAAGGCGGTTGGTAACACCCTGCGGGCCCGCGAGGCTCGGCGATCCGCTTCCCAATTTCACCGCGAGAACGACGCAAGGCGTCAAGTCGCTTAGTGATTTTCGCGGAAAATGGTTGATCCTGTTTTCGCATCCCGCCGATTTCACCCCGGTCTGCACCAGCGAATTCGTGGCCATTGCCCGTGCTGCAGATCGGTTCGCAGCGCTTGATTGCAACCTGATGGCGCTGTCGGTTGACAGCCTTTTCTCCCACTTTGCCTGGCTCCGCGCGATTCATGAGAAATTCGGCGTCAAGGTGGAGTTTCCACTGATTGAAGATCCGACGCTCGAGATTGCCCGCGCCTATGGCATGATCGCGCCCGACGCGCTCGACGCGGCATCGGTGCGGGCGACCTATTTCGTCGATCCTGAGGGCCGCTTGCGCGCTTCGACTTGTTATCCGGCCACGGTTGGCCGTTCGGTCGATGAAATGGTGCGGCTGCTCGCCGCGCTTCAGCGCACCGATGCGCAGCACGCGCTCGTCCCGGCCGACTGGACACCGGGCAACGATCTGCTGACCGTACCCAGCCAGTTGCTGCCCGATGTGTTCGCCGCCAACGATCCCACCGAGTGGTTCTATACCCCCATGAAGGATGCGGGCTGATCATGGGCGTTGATCTGCGCGCGGTCGATATCGAGATGCATGCCGAATTGCTCCGTGCGATCGCACATGCGGTGCGGCTCGATCTCCTGCGCACGCTGACCGGCGGGGAGCGCAGCGTCAGCGACCTTGAGGCGGCAACCGGCGTAGTGCAGCCCGGCTTGTCGCAACAGCTCGGCATTTTGCGCAAGGCCGACCTTGTGCTGACCCGGCGCGAGGCGAAACAGGTGTTTTACCGCATCAATCACATGCGCTTCGCTGAATTGAGCGCCCTGCTCGATGCTTTTGCGGATACGATCGCCGTGCCGCGCCGCGATGCGTTGTCCGACCGCATGACAAGCGGCGGCGGTGCCGCAATGTTCGCCCGAATGCAGTAGCAGGCAGGCGGGGTGGCGGGCCTGCTCTCTACCGCCCCGTCAGGCCAGCGACGCCATCGCCCAGCAGATCACCGTCGATCCGCTGGCCATAATAATCCCCGTTCGGGTGAAAGAGCGCGCGCGCGTCGGCGATGCTGCCGGTCTGGCGCGGATCGCGGGGGCGGTCTCGACTGTCCATGAAGGCCGCGACGTCCCAGGCTTGTTGGTTGCTCAGGCTATATCCCTGCCCCAAGGGCATGTTCGCCTTGATGAAACCCGCGGCGTTGGCGACCCTGGCCATCCCCGCCCCCCAATTGAACGACTGCGCCCCCCAGAGCGGCGGGACGGCATAGCCGCCATCATCAGCCTTTTGGCCCTGCCCATCGACACCATGGCACGCCGCGCAATGCTGGGAATAAACCTTGGCGCCGCGCTGCGGATCATGACCGGGCGCGGTCGGCTTGAGTTTCAGAAATCCCCTGCCAGGCAGATCGACGCCGGTCGGCGCTCCCTTGGCAAGCCAGAAGAAGTACATCTGCAGATCGCGATAGATCGGATCGGCGGGGGGTGGCGCGCTGCCGCTGGAGGAAACCTGCGCATTGATCGAATAGGTGAAGCAATCGCGAATACGATCCTCCATCGTATTGATCCGCCCGTTCTTGGCGCGATGGGCGGGATAGACGCCCCATGCAGCCCACATTGGCGCTGCATGGGGCTGGCGACCGGAGTTCAGGTGGCAATTGCTGCATGACAGGCCGTTACCAACATAAGCGCCTGCATTCGCTTTGGTATGGAGGAAAATCTGCTGCCCGCGCCGGATCGCGGCACCCTCGGGCCCGCCGGGTATCGCCGAATCGGGTGGTGGCGTAAACGATATCGGCACTGCTGGGGTCGAAGCTACCCGTGCGGTCGGGGCGTCGACGCCGCCGCGCAAGCCGATCATGTACATGACCGCGCCGACAATGATGATCGCGAGCGGGATACCCGCCCAGGCAAGGAAACGTCGCCCCAATGTTCGCTGGGACGTGTCACTCAATCCGTCATGCATCTCTCGTCCCTGGTCAGTCCGCCCACCCGATCCGGCGGCATCTAACGTCTCATTCGGGCAGCAAGGCCCAGCCACGCAGTTGCAGGTTCGCCATGGTCGTCATAGCCGAGACATCAACCCTGACGCCGGTTGCGACGTTCTTTACTTCATATTTGTGCGCATACAGCGCCTGCCCGCAAACCGCGACAACGACACCCGCCGCCCGCAACTTGGCGATCAGCGCGATGTTGGGGTTGTTCGGCACCTTGGTCTGGGCAGCATAAACGGCGTCGTTGGTGATGATCTGGGTGGCGGGACCATAGAGGATCGCGACGATATCGCCCGGTTTCACATGGACGCCGTCGGCGGCGAGCAGGTTGAGGAAGCGCGCAACGCGTTCGAGCGAAGCGTTGGGCTTGGCTGGATCGGCGCTTGCCTTCGTTACGGGAAACACGACGCGGTAGCGCAGCACTGGATCAGGCCGCTCCATCGCCCCCTCGGTCGGGAAGCCCGCGCCAAAGGATTCGATCGCCGGCGCGCGGTGCTCCTGCGCAAAGCCGGGGCCTGCCGTAGCGAATGTCACCAGCGCGGCGACAGCAAACCATAGTTTCATCGAGCTCTCCCT
>NZ_NCGB01000042.1:0-22817 GCF_002278865.1 Sphingomonas sp. 28-62-11
TGGATCGCGCGTGAACCGCACGTTCGGCGATCCGGCAAAGCAACTCGCCGAACGCCACGACGCAAGCGATTTCGACCGTTTGGTCGAGGTGGCTGGGTAGGGCGCTCTGTCACCCAGAGGGCGATCACAGCTGACCGCACCTCCCCCCCATCAATCCAAGCGTGGGAGCATTACCCCATTGACGATGTGCATCATCCCATTGGCCTGGCGTAGATCGGCATCCTCAATATAGCTTTTGTTGCCATTGGCATCGGTAAGGCTGATCGCCTGATCCGAGAATGAAACGATCAGTGTTTCGCCGATAATCGTATGCAGTACCGCCTTGCCACCGCCTGCAGCGATTCGCCCACGCAGATTGTCGGATGTTATTCCGCCTGGCACGATGTGATAGCCAATGATGCGAGTCAGCATGGGTAGTCCTGCCGGTGCCATCAGTGACTCCTGCACGCTGGCTGGCAGGCGCGCAAAGGCCGCGTTGCTTGGAGCGAACAGCGTGTAAGGACCGGGCGCAGAAAGTGTGCCGACCAGTCCGGTGGCCTGAATGGCAGCGTTGAAGCTGGACAGATTGGGCGCAATCGATGCGTTCTCGGCGAGCCTTTTGGTCGGCGACATGGCGGTTTCGGCGCCCGTCGCGCGGCCAAAACTGTTTGGAGCCGCCGAGAGCGCGATCGTGACAGCCATAGCTACGCGCCATAACCGGCGCGATGTCAGTTGGTCCAAGTGATCCTCCGGCCGCTGAGCAGATTGGCGCATAGCACAGATCGGGCGTTGCGCGCTGCTATGCCCGCGCCATCTTCTGCGTTGCTGCAAGAACCTGAGCGAGCAGCATGAAATCCTTCTCGCGGGGGGATGCGCGTCGCCACACCAATGCAATGCTGCGGACGGGATTGTTGGCTTCCAACGGTCGCGCGATGATATTGGTATGCTCCAATATGCCCGCATCAATCGCCATTTCGGGCAGCATCGTTACGCCCAGTCCGTTATCGACCATTTGGACGATTGTATGGAGCGAGGTTCCAAGCATCGTCGCCTCTGCGCGTAGTTCCGGCCGGTTGCAGGCGGACAATGCATGATCCTTCAGGCAATGCCCGTCCTCAAGCAGCAGCAGGCGCTGTTCATCGATATCGGACGCGCGGATCGTGGCGGGGCAGGGCGTGTATTCGCCGTCGGGAAAGGCGACGAACAATTTGTCGTCGAACAGCGGCTGCACCGATACCTCGCCGCACGCATAAGGCAGCGCCAGCAACACGCAATCGGTGCGGCCATTGTGGAGCCCTTCGCACGCCACGCTGCTCGTTTCCTCGCGGAGATAGAGCTTCAGATCGGGGTAATCTGTCCGCAACCGAGGTAGGATGCGGGGCAGCATGAAGGGCGCGATCGTAGGGATCACGCTCATGCGCATCTCGCCGGACAGCGGTCGCCCGGCAGCACGCGCGAGATCGCCGAGCTCCTCCGCCTCGCGGAGCACCCGGCGGGCCTTGTCGGCGATCCGGTCGCCCAGCGGCGTGAAGCGCACGACGCGGCGGGTACGCTCGACAAGCGTTATCCCGATCAACGTTTCCAATTCCCGCAGGCCCGCCGATAGCGTCGATTGCGTGACGAAACACGCCTCCGCCGCACGCCCGAAATGACCGTGATCGCGCAGCGAGACAAGATATTGGAGCTGCTTCAGCGTCGGCAGATAGGTCGCGCTCAGTGGAAGTCTCCCTCGATCAGAACGCGTTTAATAACAGATTTTATCGATCACGTCCCGTCTTACGCCGCCTGCGCGACATTCTCTGCCGGCAAACGGATCAGATAATCGAACGCGGCCAGCCCAGCGGTTGCACCGGCGCCCATCGCGATCACGATCTGCTTGTACGGCTCGGTCGTCGCGTCGCCGGCGGCAAAGATGCCCGGAACTGACGTCTCGCCGTGGTGACCGATCTCGATCTCACCGTGCTTGGTGAGCGCGAGCGTGCCCTTTAGCCATTCAGTGTTGGGCACCAGCCCGATCTGGACGAAGATGCCGTCGAGATCGATCGTATGGACGGCACCCGTGTTGCGATCCTTGTAGGTGAGCCCGGTTACCTTTTCGCCATTGCCGATCACTTCGGTGGTCTGCGCCGATTTCAGCACGGTGACGTTCTTCAGGCTCGCCAATTTGCGCTGCAGCACGGCATCGGCGCGCAACTGGCCGTCGAATTCGATCAGCGTGACGTGCGCTACAATGCCCGCCAGGTCGATCGCGGCCTCGACGCCTGAATTACCGCCGCCGATCACCGCGACGCGCTTGCCGCGATAGAAGGGGCCGTCGCAGTGCGGGCAATAAGCGACGCCGCGGTTGCGGTACTGGTCCTCACCGGGCACGCCGATCTGCCGCCAGCGCGCGCCAGTTGTCAGGATGAGCGTGCGCGCCTTCAGCGATGCACCGCTGGCGAGCTTTACCTCGTGCAGGCCACCTTCGCGGGTGGCAGGGATGATCCCGGTCGCGGTCTGCAGCGTCATGATATCGACGTCGTAATCACGCACGTGCCGTTCAAGCTCGGCGGCGAGCTTCGGTCCTTCGGTGTGCTGGACCGAGATGAAATTCTCGATCCCCATCGTGTCCATCACCTGCCCGCCGAAACGCTCGGCGGCGATGCCAGTGCGGATGCCCTTGCGCGCGGCGTAGATGGCCGCAGCACCGCCAGCGGGGCCACCACCGATGATGAGCACCTCGAATGGCTCCTTGGCATCGATCGCCTTGGCAACGCGCGCTTCGGTGCCGGTATCGAGCTTGGCGACGATCTGCTCGAGCTCCATCCGGCCCTGGCCGAATAATTCGCCGTTCAGGAACACCGTCGGCACGGCCATCACCTTGCGGCGGTCGACTTCATCCTTGAACAGCGCGCCGTCGATCGCAGTGTGGGTGATGCGCGGGTTGAGCACCGCCATCAGGTTCAGCGCCTGCACGACATCGGGGCAGTTCTGGCACGACTGCGAAAAATAGCTTTCGAACGCATAATCGCCGTCGAGCGCGCGCACCTGATCGAGTAAATCCTGCGCGGCTTTCGACGGGTGCCCGCCGACTTGCAGCAGCGCGAGCACCAGCGAGGTGAATTCATGCCCCATCGGCAGGCCCGCAAAACGCACGCCGATATCGGTGCCGACGCGGCGGATCATGAAGCTGGGCTTGCGCTTGTCATCCCCGTCGATGAGCGAGACCTGATCAGACAGCGCGGCAATCTCACCCAGCAACTCACCAAGTTCGCGCGATTTTGCGTCTTCGCCCAGCGACGCGACCAGTTCGATCGGTTGCTTGATGTTGACCAGATAGGCTTTCAGCTGCTGCGTCAGATTGGCGTCGAGCATCGCGCGTTCCTTTTAGTCAATTTGGTGCAATCCCCTCCCCGAATTGGGGAGGGGTGCGGTAGGCGTAACGAATAAGTTCGATCGATCAGATCTTGCCGACGAGATCGAGCGATGGGGCCAGGGTTTCTTCACCCTCTTCCCACTTGGCGGGGCAGACTTCGCCCGGATGCGCTGCAATATACTGGGCTGCCTTGATCTTGCGGAGCAGCTCGGCTGCATTGCGGCCGACGCCTTCCGACGTCACTTCCATGAGCTGGATCACGCCCTGCGGATCGACGACAAAGGTCCCGCGATCGGCCAGGCCCTGGCCTTCGCGCAGGATCTGGAAGTTGTTGCTTATGCTGTGGTTTTGATCGCCGAGCATGAAATAATCGATCTTGCCGATCGCTGGCGACGTGTCATGCCAGGCCTTGTGGCTGAAATGCGTGTCGGTCGACACCGAATATACCTCGACGCCCATCTTCTGGAGGGTCGGGTAGATATCGGCCAGATCTTCCAGCTCGGTTGGGCAGACAAAGGTGAAATCGGCGGGGTAGAAAAAGAAAACCGCCCATTTGCCGAGCACGTCTGCATCGCTGACGGTGACGAACTTGCCCTGCTTATACGCCTGGGTGGTGAACGGCTTGATGGTGCTGCCGATAAGCGACATGATAATATCTCCATGCGAAGGGGTGAGCGAATTGCTGCGCTGCAATACATAGGTATTCCGCGCTGCAACAAAAATTGAAAGCTTTTGGAACAGTGATCGGGTAGGTCGATCACAGGTCAAACGGTTATCGATTTGATCGCAAAGTCAATAGGCGCTTGCGGCTAGCAACGCGGTCAACGCAGGGCGGACCATACCGAATAGGCGCTGGTGATCGACAGGATGACGCCGATCATTGCCATCAGCGGGCGGGCAGGCACGCGCTTGGCGAGCAGCGCGCCAAAGGGGGCGGCGATCAGCCCGCCGATCAGGATGCCTGCGGTCGCGATCGTGAAGGCCGCAAAGCCGATCGTGGCGATGAACGTCGCCGAAATCGTAACGGTCAGGAAGAATTCCGAAGCATTGACCGTCCCGATCGTCGTGCGGGGCGATGCACCTTGAACCAAAAGGTTTGAAGTCACAACCGGGCCCCAACCGCCGCCGCCTGCCGCATCCAGAAAGCCACCAACCAAACCGAGTGGCGCGATAATCTGCGGCTCCTTAGGGGCCACCTCGCCTCGCCATGCGCGGTAAATCAGGTAAGCACCGATAATCGAGAGGTATGTCATCACCAGCGGTTTGGCGACTGATGCATCGATATTGGTCAGCAGATATGCCCCGGCAACACCGCCGATCATGCCGGGGATCACCAGTCGCCGAAACAGCTTCCAGTCGACATTGCGCTGCCAGATATGGCTCGCGCCCGATGCCGCCGTCGTGAATGTCTCAACCGCATGGACGCTGGCAGAGGCGACCGCTGGTGAAACGCCCATCATGCTGACCAACAGTGTAGAATTGACGATGCCAAAGGCCATGCCCAGCGCGCCATCGATCACCTGTGCGACAAAGCCGACGCCGATATAGGGCAGGATCGCGCTGAAATCGGCAATCGTGAATTCAAACATTGCGCAGCCTAACTGTGTCGACTTTACTGCTAGGCACACGGCGCTAATCCTACAAGATAGATAGGATTTGCCGCCGGATAGAGGACGATGAAGCGGTTCTGGAATTAGCCAAGGCGAATGCCTAGATAGCGGTTAAGAACAAGGGGACCTGGCCATGATGCGCCGCCTGACTGCCTATCTCGATTCCATCAAGGCGCGAGACCCCGCCCCAAGGTCGCGCTGGGAGGTGCTTCTGTACCCCGGCGTCCTCGCCCTTGGCCTGCACCGTGTGGCGCACAGCCTGTACCGCGCTGATCTGTTCTTCCTCGCCCGCTTCGTGAACCATTTGTCGCGCTTCCTGACCGCGATCGACATTCACCCCGGCGCGGTCATTGGCCGGAATTTCTTTATCGATCATGGCTTTACCGTGATCGGTGAAACGGTGACGATCGGCGATAATGTGACGATCTATCAGTGCGTCACGCTCGGCGGCACCAGCCCCGACAACGGCGTGGCGGGCAAGCGCCACCCGACCCTGCTCGACAATGTGATCATCGGATCAGGCGCGCAAGTGCTTGGGCCGATTACCGTCGGCGCAGGGGCTCGGGTGGGTGCCAATGCCGTGGTGACGCGTGATGTGGTGCCGGGTGCCGTCATGGTCGGCATCCCCGCCCGCGCGACGATGGTTGAGGGCGGGCGCAGCGACAAGAGCTTCGTGCCCTATGGCACCCCGTGCAGCGAGATGTTCGATCCCGAAACGCAGAAAATGGAGCTGCTCCGCTGCGAGATGGAAACGCTGCGCAAGCGGCTCGATGAATTGCTAAGCGCGAGCGAAGGCATGTCCGGGGAGCGTCGCGACCGCGCCTGATGGGGACGGTAACGCCCTTTCCGGTGCCGGCCAGCCGAGCGACCCCGCAAATCGGGTTCGAGCGCGCGGAGCTGACGCGTATCCTGGATCTCTATGGCCGCATGGTCGCCGCCGGACATTGGCGCGATTATGCGATGGACATGGGGCGCGAGGCGGCGGTGTTCTCCGCCTTTCGACGCGCGACCGAACGACCCGAGTTCCGGATCGAGAAGCGCCCGGCGCTGCGCAACCGCCAGGGCATGTGGGCGCTGGTGGGCGAGGGCGGCGCGGTGCTAAAACGCGGGCATGATCTGGCGGCAGTGCTCGCGCCGGTTGAGCGGCGGCTGGTGAAGCTGGTCGCGGACTAAATCGGACAAAAAAAGCCCCGGTGCCGTGGGGGGCACCGGGGCAGTAGGGCGTCGTACCGGCCGAATGGCGTCAGGCCGGGACTATCGTCTGCACAGGGGGCAGCCGATCCTTGAGGCCACCGAGTAGCGCGACGGCAAGGCCGCGCATCTGGTGCCAGAACACGGAAAGCGTCAGCAGTGCGGAGCCGATGACAAAGGCAGTGAGCGAGGCGCTGAGCTCGACCGCGCCCGCGCTCTGGAACAGCGCGTACATGGCGTAGAGCACATAGACGAGGCTCGAGACGAGCAGCGCGCGCCGATCGACCGCAAGAGCGACAAAGGCGAACACCAGATACAGCCCGATCACCACGCCCGCCTTGGCCGCATCGACATTCTGGTCGAACACACCGAGCATCTGGAACACCGGATGCGCGATCAGCGGGGCGGCGGCGAGGTGGAGCCAGAAGGCGACATCTGAACGACGCGTGCGGCGTTCCTTGTCGGACATGTCCCATCCCATCGCGACCGCGAACACTGCGACACCGGCGGCGAGCAGGATCGGGTAGATGGCATCCTTCGCGGCCGGGACGGCAGCAAGCGTGAGCGCAATTGCTACACCGACCAGCGCCATCGCGCCCGCGGCTACCGTGATCGGCACCATGAACCGCCGCCAATGTGCCCAGGCGGCGCCCGCGGTGACCAGGGCGATCCCAGCGCCGATAAAGGCGTCAGTACGATCGGGCAGATCGGGGTTCAGGCTGACAAGCGCGCCGATCATCGTCGCGGCAACCCCACCGACAAAGGCGAGCAGCAGCAGGATGCTGGGCAGCGCCATCCGGCGACGGCGCGTAAAGTATTCAGCGAGCAGCCACGCCGATACCGCGACACCCGCCCCGCCGAGCGCTGGCGTGACCATCGCGCCGATCTGGGCGATCGCGGTGAGCGACAGCGACAGGGCAATGGCGACGAAAATGTCGTTGAAGCCGGTCAGCAGCTTGAAATGTTCTTCGTCGACCGCCGGGGCCGAACGGCCATTGGCGGTATAATTGCGAAACGCGGCAGCCATCTGAGGTGTGAGCACCCCAGCGGCCACCGCGCCATCGATATCGCTTTCGCTATACATGTTGATCCTCCCGTTGTTGACGCAAGGATAGCATGGGTGTGTTAGCGTTTCAATACACCATGTCGCAACAGTCGTCAGAAGCTGAAACCGACACCAAGGCCACCGCTGAACTGGTTCGCGCTCCCTTCGCGTGCGACCACGGGGCTGTCCGCGATGCTGCCCACCAGCCGCTTAAATCCGGCAAAGCCGTTTAGCGACCAGCGTGGCGACAGGCGGTAACTCGCGCCGAGCGACAGGCTGACATCCTTGATCCCGCCCTTGGCATTATACGCCGTCAGTCCGCTCGCGGCGGCGCCGGCCGGCGTGATCGAGAAATAGCGTCGGGCATAATCGCCACTCGCGCCCGTGATCGCTGCATCGGCCGAGAGCCGCCATTTGCTGCCGAGCGTTTGAGCATAGCTAATCGTCGCGGTGCCCAGCCAGCCATTATGGACTCGGGCAACGTCATGCACGCCCTCGACCGCGAGGCGCAGTCGGCCGTTCTTGCCGACATCGATATTGGTCGCGGCAAAGGCACCGATTTCATAGGCGTCGTCAATCCGTCCCAGGCTGGCAACGGCGGCGCTATCGATGGTGCGTCGGCGGCCCAGCGTCAGATGCGCGACCGGGCCGAATTCGAAACGATCACTGTTGAGGATGTTGGCGCGGGCGGTGAGCCCTTCGAGCGCAATGTACCGGTTGTCGAACCGTACCGTGCCGCCGACCAGCGGGATGATGCGATAGCCGTCGGCGCCTTCATAATCGGGCACCGCGCCCACCCCGGCAATGACGGTGCCGTGAACGCCGCCGTCCTGCTGGTCGAGCGGTTCGGCTTGCTGCGCAGCAGCGGGGGAGGCGATCGCCAGCAGGGCAATCACGGGCAAAATGGCTTGAAACATGTTCATGGTCTTGGTCCTTTTTTGGGGTGGATTGACGGCGCGTGGGAACAGCGCACCGGCCGTCACGACGGTGCGGGGTAAGCGGGTGAAGCTGCGGGTGAAGCTGCGGGTGAGGTCAGGCGCGGTGCGGGGCGCGCCACAAGGTGAGCGCGGTGGCGATCAGCCAGCCGGTCAGCAGCAGAAATCCAGTGATGGTCGCGGTGGAGAACAGCGCGCCCGAAGCGCCCAGCGCGATCGCCAGGCCTTCGCCCGTTCCGATGGCGATCAGCGCGGCGGTACCGAAGCCGATCAGGGCGGCGGTATGATCGCCCTCGTCCCACTGCATCGCGGCGACCTGGATCACGAACATCGTGAGCAGCCACTGGCCGATCTGTTCGCCGATCGCGATGCCGCCATATCGGTTAAGCACCTCAAAGGCATGTTCGGCGGCGAGGCGGGCTTCGGGCTGATTCGCTGCTTGACTATGGTTGCGCGCCAGATCGGGCACGACGAACACCCATCGAGCGAGGCCGATGGCTTGGGTCACGCCCGATAACGCGGCCGTGATCGCCGCACCAATGGCAAGCGCTGGTGAGCGCTTCAGTCGCTGCGGGGTAATCGCCAGTGCGGTACCGATCGGGATCAACGCAAGCGCGGTCAGCATGAAGCCGTACCAGCCGAGCACCAATTGCGATCCACCTTCGGCAAAGCGCGTGAGCACGACCGCCGCGCTGTGGCGCAGGATATCGGGATAGTCGAAAATCGTCGCCAGCACGGCGTAGGGAATGTTGAAGGCAATCGCGAGGCCCATTGTGGCCAGGCCTGTCCAGCGGCGTTGTGTCATCGTGAATCTCTCTGTCTCCAGTTGGTGACAAAGCATTTGCCACCACTCGGTGACATAGGCAAGTGTTTTTATCACCAATCAGTGACATTTTTCTGGACCGGGGGCTGGGCGCTGCTAGGATAGCGGCAGGGAGCTGAAAAAATGACCGATCAGGCAGCATTGGCAAAGCCGCAGACGCGCGATCGTGCGCGCACGGAGGAGGCGATTATCGCGGCGGCACGCGATGTGCTCGCCGATCAGGGGTTTCAGGGCTTTGGTATCAACGCCATTGCCCGCCGGGCTGGGTGCGACAAGCAATTGCTCTATCGTTATTATGGTGGGCTCGACGGGCTGGCCGATGCGATCGGCAATGATGTCGCGAACGGGCTGGGCGCGCGGCTGACCGCGTTTGCGGGGGAGGGCACCCCCGAAAGCTATGGCGCATTGATGGAGAAACTGATGCTTGGTTTCGTATCGGTGCTTCGCGCCGATCCCTTGCTCCAGCGAATCATTGCCTGGGAAATTTCCGAACCGAGCGCGATGACGAGCCGGTTCGCGGCGGCGCGAGGCCTGGTGCTGCAGCGTTGGGTGGAGAAGCAGCGCGGCACGCTGACGCCGCCGGCCAATGTCGATGCTGCCGCGATTAACGCGGTGCTGATTGCGGCCGCCCAGCACCTCGTGCTGTCGGCCACGGCGGTTGGCGGGTTTGCCGGAATCGATCTGGTGTCGGACGAGCAGTGGGAACGGATCAGGCGCAGCATCGGCCAGCTGGTGCGGGGGGTATATTGATCGCGGTCAGCCCGTCGCGGGTGCTGCCCGGAGGCGATAGGCGCGGGTGGCGCTGAAGATGATCGCGCCGACCAGCGCCGCGACGATCAGTAACAGCCATGACTTGGCTTCGCTGCTTGCGATCAGCGCGATGCAGGTGGCGGCGGCGGCGACGATCGCGGCATTTCCCGCAAGCGACGCTGGTCGTCCGTCGCGACGCTCGATCACGGGCAGGGCGGCAATGCATCCGAGATAGACGACCAGGCGCGACGCAACGCTGAGGATGGCCAACGCGGCAAACCCGCCGCTCAACGACAGCGCGACCAGCACGGCCATGATGAAGATGACAGCATTTCGTGGCACCGCGCTGCCGATGTGCACCCGGCCCAGCCAGGCGGGCAGCCCGCCCAGCGCCTCCAGCGCAAGCAACCGGCGCGACAGGAACAACATGTTGTTGATGACATTGCCGAAGATCGACAGGGTTGCGGTCGCCAGCAGCAAAATGGCCCCCGCCGCGCCCATCAACACGGTTGCTGCGGAGGACAAAGGGGCCTTGTCGACAGCGCCGGGCACATAAGCGGTGGCGAGATAGGCCCAGACCAGCAGCGCATAGACGAGCCCCACACCGGCAAAGACGATCACCAGCGCACGCGGAAAATCATGTTTCGGGTCGCGCGCTTCCCCCGCAATGGTCAGCGCGCCTTCAAAGCCGGTAAAGGCATAGGCGGACAGCAAGGCCGCCTCACTCGGGGACCATTGCGTCGCCGGATGCACCGCCCCGCCATTTCCCGCGATGATCGGCAGCGCGAGCAGGATCAGCAATAGCAGCGGCCCGAGCTTGGCGATCGACAGCAGCTCCAAGGTGCGGGCAACGCCATTGGTTCGATTGAGATTGACGATGAAGATCAGCGACAGCGCGGCGAGCACGACAGCGGCGTGGACGGTCGGCCCGGCATCAGCCGGACCCCAGCCGCGCAGCGCATAATCGGCGAGCAGATTGACGTTGGCGGCGGCCGATGCGGTCGTCGACAGCAATTGCATCCAGCCGATTTGAAACGCTGCCGTCTTGCCGAATGCCGCGTCGACATATTCGATCGGCCCGCCGGTACCGTCGAAACGTCCCGCCAGTCGGGCGACCACCAGGACAATCGGCAGCATCGCCAGCCCGACGATCACCACCATCAGCGGTGCCCAGCTCCCCGCGGTGTTGGCCAGGCTGGCAGGCAAGCCAAAAATGCCCGCGCCGATCAGCCCGTTGAACACCATCGCCGTCAGCCCCCACAGCCCGACGCTGCGAACCAGCTTGCCATTTATGGGGGTGGGGGGTGACGTCATCATGCGATCAAGGTCGCACGAATGAATAGGGGCCGCAATTAGGCCGGTCGTCAAATCGCCCTCCGTTCGCCCTGAGCGAAGTCGAAGCCCAGGCGCCGCGCTTGCCCCCTTCGTCTGCCTGTTAAGGCAGGCGCTCAGGACAGGCTTCGACTTCGCTCAGGGCGAACGGAGGTGGGGATTGTCGGATTAGGGGCGTTACTTCGCTTGAAGCAGCTTCAGGATGCTCAGCGATTGCTCGCTGCCCGATTGCGGGGTCAGTTCGCCGGTACGATCGGTGATGGCATCCCAGTGCGCGGCAATGCCCTCGGGCGAGAGATCGTCGCCGGTCAGCAGCTTGCCGGCGGTGAGCGTGACATAGGCCGCCTGGAATACGCCAGCGCCCGCGCCGATGATCATGTTGGTCGGTGCGTCCTCGGACACGAGATACAGCGCGGCGGGGGCGACCTTTTCAGGCGCGAAGGCAGCGAAGGCTTCGGCCGGGAACAGATCCTCGGTCATCCGCGTGCCCGCCGTCGGAGCGATCGTGTTCACCTTGATGTTGTTCTTGGCGCCCTCGATCGCGAGCGTCTTGGTCAGCCCGGCAAGGCCAAGCTTGGCCGCGCCATAATTGGCCTGGCCGAAATTGCCGTAGAGCCCGGTCGACGAGGCGGTCATCAGCACGCGGCCATAATTTTGCGCGCGCATCGTTTCCCAGACCGCCTTGGTGCAGTTGGCCGATCCGTTCAGGTGGACGTCGACGACAAACTTGAAGTCGGCGGGCTCCATCTTCGCGAAGCTTTTGTCGCGCAGCACGCCGGCATTGTTGATCAGAATGTCGACGCTGCCCCATTTGGCCTTCGCCGCTTCCACCATTTCGACCATCTGGTCATATTCGGTCACGCTGCCGCCATTCGACATCGCCGTGCCGCCAGCGGCTTCGATTTCCTCGACGACCTTCAGCGCAGCATTCGAATGGCCGGTGCCATCGCGCGATCCGCCGAGATCGTTGACGACGACCTTCGCGCCGCGGCGCGCCAGCTCGAGGGCATAGGCGCGGCCCAACCCGCCACCGGCTCCGGTGACAATGGCGACGCGGTTTTCGAAACTGATGGTCATGAGCGCTCTTCCCAGAATGTTGAGGTCGAGCGCTTCCTATTCGATTGCGCAACGGGCGCAAGCGGGACCGACAACTGGTCCTGCTTGCTTGTTGGGTCAGCGGCGGGTTTTGCGCGTGCGCTTTTTCTTCGTGGGTGTCGCGCCGTTGCCCGGTTCCATGCAATCATCGAACTGTCCGCGCTTGCAGATGGGGTAGCTGGTCATTGCCGGTGCTGCGCTGACCCGGCTTGGATCGGTCGCGAGGGCCGAGTTATTCGCTTCGGCGGCGGAGTTGGTCGCCATATTCGCTTCCTGAGCACGCGGCCCGGTGGACGGCACGGGTGCGGTCGACAGCGTCGTATTGGGGATTTGGCTGGTCGGCGCTGGCGTCGTCTGCGCGGTGGCGGGCACGGCAAAGGCGAGTGCGGCAAGGCTAAGCAAAATTTTCATGATCACGGCTCCTGATCCGGGGACGGGGACTCATCGCCCCGCCCCAACAACGATCAGGGGCCCGTTAAGTGCCCAGAACAGGCATCCGGTGCTCAGTTCCCCGAATCGAGCGCGTAGCCTGCCGAGCGGACCGTGCGGATGATGTCCGGCCGGTCGCCGTGATTGATCGCCTTGCGCAGGCGGCGGATATGGACGTCGACGGTGCGGCTTTCGATGTCGCTGTCATGCCCCCACACCGCATCAAGCAAGCGCTCACGGCTGAACACCCAGCCGGGATGCTCCAGGAAATGCTTGAGCAGGCGGAATTCGGTCGGCCCGAGCGGGATAACCTCGCCCGAACGGCGCACCTTGTGCCCCACCGTATCCATCTCGATATCGGCATAGGTCAGTTGTTCACCGGCGAGCGCCGGGCGGACACGGCGCAGCACCGCGCCGACCCGCGCGACGAGTTCACGCGGGGAAAAGGGCTTGGTCACATAGTCGTCCGCCCCAGTTTCGAGCCCGCGCACGCGATCTTCCTCTTCACCGCGCGCGGTGAGCATGATGATCGGCACGTTCGCCGTTTCGGGCATCCGGCGCAGGCGGCGGCATACCTCGATCCCCGACAGCCCCTCGACCATCCAGTCGAGCAGCACGATATCGGGCGTGGCTTCCTTGGCGAGCAACAGCGCCTCTTCACCGTCCGGCGTTTGCTGGACATCGAAATCCTCGCGCTTGAAATGCCAGATCAGCAATTCGGCAAGGGCGGCGTCATCTTCGACGAGCAACATCTTGGCGCGGGCCATTTTTCGTCTCCGTCAGCAGTTCAGGTTCAATAGGTCAGGATCAATGGGTGTAGGCAGCGCCGCGTTCGCGCTCCCCCATGTGGACGCCGGTGGCCGCATAATAGACCATCTCGGCAATATTGGTCGCGTGGTCACCCACGCGTTCCAGGTTCTTGGCGATGAACAGTAAATGCGCGACCTGGCCGATGCTGGCGGGGTTTTCCATCATGTACGTCACCAGCACGCGGAACAGGCTGTTGTAGAAATCATCGACCGCGCGGTCGCTTTCGCACACCCGGATCGCGGCGTCGGCATCGCGCGCGGCATAGGCGTCGAGCACGTCATGCACCATCGTAGTTGCCAAGGTTGCCATGGCGGGCAGCACCGACAGCGGCTCGATCGTCCCATGATCCTCGATCGCGGCGACGCGGCGGGCGATGTTCTTGGCATAATCGCCGATCCGCTCGATCACCCCGGCGATCTTCAGCGCAGCGACTACTTCGCGCAGATCATCCGCCAGCGGCGCGCGCAGCGCGATTAACTGAACGGCCAGCCGCTCGACCTGCATTTCGAGCGCGTCGATCTGCTTGTCGCCGGTAACTATCGCCTCGGCACCTTCAAGGTCATGGTGTTTCAGTGCGGCCATCGACGCGACGATGGCGTGTTCCGCCAGCCCGCCCATCTGCGCAATCAGCCCGCGCAGTTCGCCGATATCTTCGTCAAAAGCCTTCACCGTGTGATCAACCAACGTGTTTCTCGATTTGAAAGAGGTCAGCCATATCGGCCGGTAATATAGTCTTTGGTCCGCTCCTGGCGCGGGTTGGTGAAAATGTCTGATGTTGCGCCATATTCGACGAGCGTGCCGAGATGAAAAAACGCGGTGCGCTGCGAAACGCGCGCGGCCTGCTGCATATTGTGGGTGACGATGACGATCGCATAGCGGCCCTTCAGCTCGTGGATCAGCTCCTCGATCTTGGCGGTCGCGATCGGGTCGAGCGCCGAACAGGGCTCGTCCATCAGGATGACTTCGGGGTCGACCGCGATGGCGCGGGCGATGCACAGTCGCTGTTGCTGGCCGCCCGACAGGGCCGTGCCGCTGTCGGTCAACCGGTCTTTCACTTCATCCCACAGACCCGCGCGCCGGAGCGATTGCTCTACCGCGACGTCGAGTTGTGCCTTGGTGGAGGCAAGGCCATGGATGCGTGGGCCATAGGCGACGTTTTCGTAGATCGATTTGGGGAAGGGATTGGGCTTCTGGAATACCATCCCGACGCGCGCGCGCAGCTGCACCACGTCCATTTCAGCTGCGTAGATATCTTCGCCGTCGAGCCGGATATCGCCATCCGTCCGCGCGATCGGGATCGTGTCGTTCATCCGGTTGAGGGTGCGCAGAAAGGTTGATTTGCCGCAGCCCGACGGGCCGATCAGCGACGTCACATGATCCATATCGACATCGAGCGAAACGTCGTTGATCGCCTGTTTCGCGCCGTAATGGACGTTGACGTTCTTCGCCGTCATCTTCGGCGCGCGCGGGGCGGGAATTATGGGGGCGTTCATTACCAGCGGGTCTCGAATTTGTTGCGGAGATAGATGGCGACACCGTTCATCGCGAGCAGGAACACGAGCAGCACGATAATCGCCGCGCTGGTTTTCTCGACAAAGCCACGGCTAACTTCGTCGGACCAAAGGAAGATCTGAACGGGCAGCACCGTCGCCGGATCGGTCAGCCTCTCGGGCGGGCTGGCGATAAAAGCGCGCATGCCGATCATCAGCAACGGTGCCGTCTCGCCCAGCGCGCGCGCCATGCCAATGATCGTGCCAGTCAAGATGCCCGGCAGGGCGAGTGGCAGGACGTGATGAAACACCACCTGGATTGGGCTCGCGCCGACGCCGAGTGCCGCGTCGCGGATCGATGGCGGGACCGATTTGATCGCGTTGCGCCCGGCGATGACGATCACTGGCATCGTCATCAGCGCGAGCGTCAGCCCGCCCACGATCGACGCCGAACGCGGCAGATGGAAAGTGTTGAGAAACACAGCCAGTCCCAGAAGGCCAAAGATGATCGATGGCACGGCGGCGAGATTGTTGATCGACACCTCGATCAGGTCAGTCCAGCGGTTTCGGGGGGCATATTCTTCGAGGTACAGCGCCGAGAGCACGCCTACCGGGAACGCCATGCTGATCGTGACAAGCATCGTGAACAGCGATCCCTTCAGCGCGCCCCAGATGCCGACCATTGTCGGATCCGTCGCATCCGATTCGGTCAGGAACGGCCAGTTGAACGCGATATGGAGCTGCCCTGCTGCCCTTAATCGCGCCACCATTGCCTCTGCCTCGGGTGAACCGATGCCCTTGGCGGCGATATCGAGTTCGGTCGCGGCGGGAACGCTTGCCACTGTCTTGCCGCGCAGCAGCGCCGGGTTTGCCTTCAGCTGGTCTCGGACGCGCAGCCACGCGCCGTCGGACAGCAAGGCTTCGCCGCCCGGGCCGAAAGCGGCGACGGCGGCGCGAGTCGTCGCATCAGACAGACCAGCGCCTGCGAGCGCCAGATCGGCACCGTCGCCTTGCAAGCGCACGGGATCGATCGTCAAGCCGGCACGCGGAAAATCCACCGGCAGGCTGATCTCGGCCTGGGTGAAGCCCTGCAGGCCATTGGCGAGCATGGTGATCAGCAGGAAGGCAAGAAACCCTGCAGACATGACCACGGCACCCAATCCGAACAAGCGGAACCGGCGTTCGGCAGCATAGCGTCGACGCGTTCGGCGCTGCATCGCGCTCGCGCGCCAATCGGTCGGCGCGCGCTCGGGCTGGCGCTGGGGGGAAGGCGCGTCAGTCATAGGCTTCCCGATAGCGTTTCACGACCGTCAGCGCGACGATGTTGAGCAGCAGCGTAATGACGAACAGCGTCAGCCCCAGCGCAAAGGCGGCGAGCGTCTTGGGGCTATCGAATTCCGCCTCGCCAGTCAGCAGGTCGACGATCTGCTTGGTGACGGTGGTGGCACTCGCAAGCGGGTTGAGCGTTAATGTGGCGATGCCCGATGCCGCCATCACCACGATCATCGTCTCGCCGATCGCGCGGCTGATCGCGAGCAGCACACCGCCGACGACGCCGGGAAGTGCCGCTGGCAACAGCACCCTGCGGATCGTTTCGGATGTCGTTGCGCCCATCGCCAATGAACCATCGCGCATCGATGCGGGCACAGCGGCGATCGAATCATCGGCCATCGAAGAGACGAAAGGGATGATCATCACCCCCATCACCAGCCCAGCGGCGAGCGCGCTTTCCGAACTTGCCCAGGTGATACCCACGGACTCGGCGATGTCGCGCACCGCGGGTGCAACCGTCAGCGCGGCGAAATAGCCATAGACCACGGTGGGCACGCCCGCGAGGACTTCGAGGATCGGTTTCATCCAGCGGCGGACGCCGGGGGCGGCATATTGCGTCAGGTAGATCGCGCTCATCAGCCCGAACGGGATCGCGACAATCATCGCGATTACCGCGCCGATGAAGAAGGTGCCCCAGAACAGCGGCACCGCGCCGAGCGACGCACCGGGATCGCGCGCGTCGATCACTTGCGGGCTCCAATGCGTACCGGTCAGGAAATCGAGCACCGGCACCATCTGGAAGAAGCGATAGGATTCGAACAACAGCGAGCCGACGATCCCCGCCGTCGTCAGGATCGCGATCAGCGACGCGGCCAGCAGCAGCAGCATCACCACCCGCTCAATCCGCGTGCGGGCCCTGAAATCGGGTTTGACGCGCGTGTAGGCATAGGCACCACATGCAATTGCCAGCAGCAGCGCCAGTGTCGATCCCAACCAGTTATAGCGGGATTGCGCAGCGGCGTAGGCCGGCGCCAGCCTTTGCGCCAGCGGATTGGCGTTGGCGACCTTCCGACCTTCGCCGATCGAGCGCGCCTCGGTCAACACTGCTGCCCGTTCAAAACCGCGCGGGGGCAGTTCGGCAGCTATCGGTGATTGCAGAACGGTGTTGGTGACGATGGCAGGCGTTACGACGAGCCACACCATGACGCACAACAGTGCCGGAATGACCATCCACATCGCGACATAGGTGCCGTGGTGTGAGGGCAGCGAGCTGAACCGGCGGCTCGTGCCACGGCGAAAACCGACTGCTCTGACACGCGCAGTGAGCCAGCCGATCAGGCCAAGACCGGCAATCAAAAAAAGGAGCAGCAAAATCGACAAGGGAAATGGTCTTCAATCTATCGTTGGACCGAGGCGGCAGTAATGATCGCCGCCCCGGTCGGGTATCGATTTGGGCCTTAGCGCAGGACGCGCGCCTCCAGCGTGGTACCGTTCTTGATAACGTCCGCCGATGCATCGCGAACCGCCTGCGGTGCCGCGATCAGGCCGCGCTTCACCAGCGGACCGCTGGCATCCCACGATGCTGCATAGGTTTCGAGGAACTTGGGCAGACCGGGAATTGCCGTCAGATGGGCTTTTTTCACATAGATGAAGAGCGGGCGGGCACCGGGATAGGTGCCGCTGGTGATCGTCTCATAGGTTGGCGCAACGCCGTTCACCGGCACGCCGACAAGATTGGCCTTGTTCTCTTCAAGATAGCTATAGCCAAAAATCCCCAAAGCATTGGGGTTTGACTGGAGTTTCTGGACGATCAGATTGTCGTTCTCACCCGCATCGACATAAGGGCCGTCATCACGCACGCGGGTGCAGACATTGGCGTAATCGTCGGGCTTTTTGTCCTTCAGCTTCATGCTGTCCGGATAAATTGCCGCACAACCGCGCGAAAGGATCAGTTCCGCAAGCGCGTCGCGCGTGCCGCTGGTCGATGGCGGGCCATACACCTGGATCGGGATCGCCGACAGCGCCGGGTTCACGTCCTTCCAGGTCTTCGCCTCATTGGGCTTGCCCTTTGGATTGGCTGCCAGCGCGAGATAGAGATCGACCGGGGTCAGCGTTAGCTTTGGCCCTTCCTTACCCTCGGCAAAAGCGATTCCGTCCAGCCCGATCTGGATTTCCATGATCCGGTCGACACCATTTTCGCCGCACGTGGTGAATTCAGACAGCTTCATCCGGCGCGATGCATTGGCAATATCGGGGTGCTGGGCGCCAACACCGGCGCAGAACAGCTTCATCCCGGCGCCCGTCCCGGTCGATTCGATCACCGGCGCTTTCATGCCCGGGTTCTGGTTGACGAATTGTTCGGCAACTAATGTGGTGAAAGGATAGATAGTCGAAGAGCCCACGACCTTGATCTGGTCGCGGGAGCCCGCCCCGCCACCATTGGCCTGATCGTCACAGCCGGCCAGCCCAAGCATCGCAGCCGCCAGAATTGCGAATTGACGTCGCATCGAATCCCTCCTTGCAGAAATGTCCCCGCAGCGCCGCTATCACCCCGACCGCGTTGCCTGTGTGACAGTGAGGTTACCGTTTGATGACTGTGCATTCCGGGGCATCGCGACGGCGGGGCTTGCCGGCAGCAGGATCGAAGCGGTGGTACCTTTACCCACCACGCTGGTAATATCGAGCCGACCCCGGTGGCGTTCGATAATATGTTTGACGATCGCCAACCCGAGCCCGGTGCCACCCAATGATCGGCTGCGCCCGGCATCGACGCGATAGAAACGTTCAGTAAGGCGCGGCAGATGCTCAGGCGCAATGCCTTCGCCTTCATCGGTAACGCTGATTCGGACCATACCGGTCTGATCCTTCCAGAGCCGGGTAACGACTGGGGTGCCACTTTTGCCATATTTCATGGCGTTGCCGATCAGATTGTGAAGCACCTGCGATAATTGCGCCCGATCCCCCACCACATGCGGCACATCGGCCTCGATATCAGTCACCAGGTCGTCGCCCCGATTGTCGTGTGTATCGGCGAGTTCGGCATGCACTTCTTCCATCAGCTGCCGTAAATCGACCTCGGTGGCGGGCACCCGATATTTTTCCGCTTCGATCCGGCTGAGGGAGATCAGATCTTCCACCAGCCGTTGCATTCGGCGCGCCTCATCGAACATCACCTTCAAAAACCGCGCGCGCACCTGCGCGTCGCCCCCGGCCTTGTCGTCACCCAGCGTTTCGACAAAGCCCAGAATCGATGCGAGCGGGGTTCGCAATTCATGGCTGGCATTGGCGACGAAATCGACGCGCATCCGTTCCGCGGCATAGCTGCCGGTCTGATCGATCAGATGGACGACGCGGCGGCCATCGCTCATCGTGGTCACCCGCATTTCCCAGCGTTGATCGAGCGTGCCGAGCCCGACCAGGTTGATCGGCCCATAGGCAGGTGCGCGCATATTCGTCAGCCGTTCAGCAGCAGCGGGGTGGCGAATCGCCAAGCGTACATCCTCGCCGATGATGTGCCCGCCCAACAGTGACCGGGCAGGTAGATTGGCATGGGCGACGCGGCCTTCGGCGACGATCAGGATTGGTTCAACGATGGCCTCGATCATCTCATCGATATTGACCGGACTACTGCGAGGATCGTCGATCTGCGCAATGGGCAGCGGCACGTCAGTAACGGCATCCCCCGTCCCCGCTGCGATCAATACTGCCGCAATCCCGCCCACCAGCACCATCAGCCCGCCCTGCAAACTCTCATCGAACAGGGTGATCGCCACCGCCGCTGCGACGATCACGGCGATGGCGGTAAGGGTGCGCAGGCCAAAAGCATCAAGCATGCTGGTGTGGTAGCGCAATCCATGGTCGCCTGCGAGTATCCCGATGCGCCTTGCGCTCAATTTACGATTGTGAAAGGGCGGGCAGCGCATATCGGGGCATAATGATGAGACGGCGATGAGCGACGATATTCCCCCGATCGACGGCGACCTGCCAGCGCAGGACGGCGCAGAAGCGCCCGCCATGCCCAGTCGTCGCCGGGCGTTGATGCTGGGTGCTGCCGGGGCGACGGCGATTGTGTCAATCCGTCCAGCACTCGCGCAGTCCGCCGCATCAGTACTCACTTGCGAAATTCCGGTGCCCGATCCCGCCCGGTCGGGCAGCTATATTGCTGCTGATGGCACACTGGTGCCGGCTGGCACCCCTGGCGCTTTCCCGCCGGCGCGCGTGCCGTTCAAGGGAGAGGATGTGCGAAAGGCGATGGCCGGTGGTCGATTGCCCGGCATGGATAGCGATCGCACCCGTGCCTATCTGCAGTATATCCGCCGCCTGCAATCAGGCACCAGCGGCTTTACCTGTTTTGCGTCGTTGCAGATGCCGCGCGGCTAAACGCCGTGGATGAACCCCGCTATCAATCGATGTCGGCCGCCAGCCTCCGGGTGGTGCCCCTTGATGATCTGACGCTGATTTACCACCGTGCTTCGGGCATGACCCATTTGCTGGCGCCCCCCGCGCCCGAAATCCTTGATGCGCTCGCTGCGGCGCCATTGACCAGCGCTGCATTGCTTGCCCGCCTGGCTGATGAATTCGATTTGGGCGATGCCGATCCGGCGGCGCTGGTCGCGCGGCTCGATGAACTGGTTGCTGCCGGGCTCGTCGAAAAGCGATGAGGCATGTCCATCAGTTGAAGATCGGGCCGATCGGGTTCCGGATCGGGTCTGACTGGCGTGTGCCGATCGATGCCTTGCGTACCCTGTACGCCGATTATCCTGGCCCGGATGATGGGGTTGCCGATTTCACCGTGCGGTTGTTTGCAGCGCGGCCGTGGCGGCGCTTTGTTCGGCCTTCAGTGATGATCGGCGGCGATTTCGTGCTGCCGGAGGCCGCACCACTGCCGCTCGTGCAGGGGCTGCTCGCTGCTGAGATGGGGATGAACCTGCAAATGGCGCTGGGGCAGCGGCGTTACCTGCTGCTGCACGCATCGGTGGTTGAGCGGAACGGCCGGGCGCTGCTGATGACAGGCGAATCAGGGGCAGGAAAGTCGACGCTGGCGGCGCTGCTGGCCGCGCACGGCTGGCGGCTGATGGGAGACGAATTCGCCCTGGTCGATCCGGTAACCGGCCTGGTTCACGCCTTCCCGCGCCTCATCAGCCTGAAGAACGCGGCGATCGGTGTCGTCGAACGCACTTTGCCCGATGCCCGGTTCGGGCCACTGTTAACAGGAACGCCCAAGGGTGATATCCGCCATCTCGTGCCTGATAGGCGCGCGATTGCGGCGATGCATGTGCCCGCCTCTCCGGTATTGCTGCTGTTTCCGCGCTTCGGCTTTGATGCCGCGACCCGCCAGGTAGACCTTGGTGAAGTCTTTGTCCGGCTCACCCAGGCCTCAACCAATTACGTCGCGATGGGCGAACGCGGTTTTGATGCTCTGGCGGGGTTGGTAGGCCGCGTCCCCGCCGTTGCAATCGATTATCCCGATACTCAGGCAGCGATCGATCAGGTCGAGCAGCTATGGGCGGCGATATGAAGGCGGACGGCTGGCTGCTGGCCGATGTGCTGCGCGATCCTGCGCTGTGCGGGGCGCTCGATGCCAGTGGCTGGACGGCGTTGCTCGCCATCGCGCGTGCGGAACAGCTCATTGGGACGCTTGCTCATCGGCTTGAGGGATTGCCGGTACCCGGGGCGGTCGCACGGATTCTGGCGGATGCACGGGGCTCGGCAGCGCAGGGGCGTGTAGCGGCGTTATGGGAAGCCGAAATGGCGCGCCGTGCGCTTGCGCCCATCGGTGGTCCGGTCGTGCTACTGAAAGGAACCGCCTTCGTTGCGGCAGGGCTGGCGGCGGGGCAGGGGCGGTCGATCGGCGATCTCGACATTTTGGTGCCGCGCGAAGCAATCGCCGATGTCGAGGCGGCGCTGATCTCGGGGGGCTGGGAATGGGTGAAGCCCGATCCCTATGACGATGCCTATTACCGCCGCTGGATGCACGAACTGCCGCCGCTCATCCACCGCGATCGTGACCGGATGATCGATGTTCACCACACGATCCTGCCGCTCACCGCGCGGATCACCCCCGATCCCGCCGCGATCATTGAAGACAGCTTACGGCTTGAGAACGGACTCCGCGTTCCGAGCGGGCCCGATATGCTGGTTCATGCGGCGGCCCATCTGTTTGCCGATGGCGATCTGGCGGGGGGAATGCGCAACCTGTGGGACGTCCACCGGCTGGTCGAGGAATTCGGGCTGGAGGGAGTTGCCGACCGTGCAGCGCATCACGGATTATCGCGTGAAATGGCGCGCGCCATTCGCGTGTCGGCGGCGCTATATGGCACCGATGTGCCCAGCGAATGGCTGCAGCTGACCAGCGCTGATCGGCTGTATCTGCACCGGCTGACGGCGCGCGACGGATGGGGCAGGGCGGTGCGACCGGCAACGCGTCTTGGCTTCTACATTCGGTCGCACTGGCTGCGCATGCCGCCGCTGATGCTGGCCCGGCATTTATGGGCGAAATGGCGGCGCGGCGGAACGCTACGCTGATGCTTGCGCGGCTGCATTGCCGTCGTTATAGGCCCGCTTCCAAGCTTTCGCGGCCCGCCAATTGGCAGCGCGCCGGACTCCGTCGGGGAGTAGCTCAGCCTGGTAGAGCACTGCCTTCGGGAGGCAGGGGCCGGAGGTTCGAATCCTCTCTTCCCGACCAGCAATCATTTATACAA
>NZ_NCGB01000043.1:0-20909 GCF_002278865.1 Sphingomonas sp. 28-62-11
ATAGTTGATCGAATGATTCAGATCGTCGAGCTGCTGCCACATGGCTGAAACAATCACGGCCCAATTGAGAAAGGGTGTGAAAAGGTCTGCGTTGTGCCAGTAGCCCAAAGGCTGATCGCGCATCGCCTCGATAAAACTCACCGAAAAACTGAGGTCTTCACGCAAATGGCGAACCAGCACACGCAACGCCTCAATGTCGCTCGGTGGTTGTTGCAACCGCAGCGAAAAAACAGAACTAATATTGTTAGTGCAGCCCCACACCTGTTTGCACATCATTTTAACAAATTTCTTTTCAGGGTCTGGAAAACGACTTCTAAAAAAGCTGTTTCCAACCACGAGGCCGATTGCTGTTAACAGTGCTGCAATCCATTCTGGCCAAGTTCCTTTATCTGGCCAATCTACTGAATCAGCCCAAGACATGACTGCGGTAACCCAGCTCACGAAGCTGTCGGACGTAACATTTAACGCGAACGGAGCATTTACAGTCACGTGAAGTGCGCTGCTGCAAAGAATGGTTCCGTCGATCATCGTCGCTGCGCCCCTCGCGAATCGTCCATTGTGAGCCCGCTACTATAAACAATTCGACAGCGCTTATCTTTTCCAGCCGGTCTCTTTCTCATAGCTGTCGCAATCGTACCAACCGCGATAAATAGACGAATAGTAGACAAACAAATCCGCCACATTGAAGGTTGGCGTTTACTGCCGCCGTGCCGAGAAGCCGACCTTGGCCTTTCCACCAGCGCCGGTCGTTCACGTTGATCGTTCCATGTGCTAGCGCGACCTAACTGCACTATCTGCACAGGGTGGCACCGTGCCGCTGCGTCCGATAGCTTCGCGCAATGCGTCGTCCCTCTGTCCTGACAATCGAAGCCTATGCCATCGGGGCGTTGATCCTGATTAGTCTCACGTGGTGGTTATGGCTCTGACCGATTGGGAGCTATGGGCCTGCGTCGCCCAAATCGAGCGGGCGCATGGGGAAAGTGCGCCTCTGTTTGTAGCTGAACGCATTGGCGCGTTGTTGCTGGCGGGTGATCTGGACGGGGTCGAGGCGTGGAAAGGAATCGCGGCGCGACTGGACGTTTCTCGGCTGGCCAGCGGGCCTATTCAGTAGGCGCGTGCCTATTCCCAACCGTAAGGAAAAAGCGGAGTGGCAGAATCCAAGGCGGGCCAAACTCCGGCGCTCTGAACTGCGATTGCACCGCGTCAAGTCCCGGCTTTCGACGCGAATCAACCGAGGCAAAAAATACCCCTGTTTTCCGTACTCGTTCCGTACGGCGATCAAAAGCAACAGCTAAGTGATTGAAAAACTGGTGCACCCGACACGATTCGAACGTGTGGCCTCTGCCTTCGGAGGGCAGCGCTCTATCCAGCTGAGCTACGGGTGCATGTGGCCACTCGCCTAGCAAAGCCAGCGTCGGCGCGCCAGATTTTTTCGGCACCGCTCCGGCATCGCGCCAAACGGCATCATGGTGGCGTCAAAATCACCTCTTGGAACTGGCCAATCGGGCAGCGTGCACCGCTGCCAATCGGGTTTAGGTACAAGACAGTGATGATGTCGCTGGCACAGAGCCGGTCGAGCGCGGTCGAATAGCCGAAACGTTCCTGAAAGCCGAGGCCGGGGCATCCGCCCTTGATCGTCGCGCGATAGACCTTGCCGCCCATCATCTTGAAATCAATCACTGAATCATTGCGTACATGGGTATCGCGGATGCGCCGGTGGGGAATGCAGCTTTCCGGTTTGCCGACCGGTGTGGCGGTGGGCACGGCGTTGCGATCGCGCGCACCACTGCTGGGGGTACCCAACAACAGACCGGTGGCAAGAATCAATGCGGTGGCGGGAACAACGGCTATGGCGCGAAACATTGCTACTCCTCCGGCGCGACCAATTGTGCCGACGCCTTTTGCCGCGGCGGGGGCGTCTTGGCCTTGAACGCGCATAAATCGCTGACGCCGCACCGCCAGCATTCCGGGGTGCGCGCCTTGCAGACATATCTGCCATGCAGGATTAACCAGTGATGAGCGTGAAGCCGAAATGGTGAAGGCGTTGCCTTGTCGAGATTTTTTTCCACCGCCAGCGGCGTTTTGCCCTTGGCCAGGCCGGTGCGGTTGCCGACCCGGAAAATGTGCGTGTCCACGGCAAAGGTTTCAGCCCCGAACGCCACGTTCATCACGACATTGGCGGTCTTGCGGCCAACCCCCGCCAGCTTTTCCAGCGCATCGCGATCGGCCGGCACCACGCCGTTATGGTCGGCAATCAGCGCCTCGCTGAGCGCGATGACGTTCTTGGCCTTGGCGTTGAACAGCCCGATCGTCTTGATATGCTGCTTCAGCCCATCTTCACCCAGCGCGACCATCTGTTCAGGGGTGTAAACGTCGCGGAACAGGGCGCGCGTCGCCTTGTTCACGCCGATGTCAGTAGCCTGCGCCGACAGGACGACGGCGACGAGAAGCTGGTAGACATTGCCGGATTCCAGCTCTGTCTCAGGGTGAGGATTGTCCGCCGCCAGCCGGGAATAGAATTCGATAACGTCGGTCTTTTTCAAACGCCGAGCACCTGCGCCATTGAATAGCTGCCTGCTGGCTTCCCCGCGAGCCAAAGCGCGGCGGTGATGGCGCCGTGCGCGAAGATCGCACGATCCTCGGCGCGGTGGCCAAGCTCGATTCGTTCACCATGGCCGGCGAATATCACCTGATGGTCGCCCGCCACGGTACCACCGCGCAGCGAGGACAGGCCAATCGTCCCTTCCGCGCGATCCCCGCTCAGGCCCGCTCGGCTCATCACGCTGACATCGCCCAGCGCCGCGCCGCGCCCTGCCGCCGCCGCTTCGCCCAACATTAGCGCGGTGCCCGATGGGGCATCCACCTTGGCGCGGTGGTGCATTTCGACGATCTCGATATCCCAACTTGCATCAAGCCTTTCGGCTGCCTCTCGCACCAGCCGCGCGAGCAGAGTCACGCCCAGCGACGTATTACCCGTCTGTAGCACGGCAATTTCCTGCGATGCATCGGCAATCAGCGCCCGGTGCGCCTGGGTGATGCCGGTGGTGCCGATCAGGATCGGTGTTCCGGCGGCGCGCGCTGCTGCCAGATTGGCGGGCAGGGCACCCGGCACGGTGAAGTCGACCAGCACATCGGCGAGTTTCGCCAAAGGCGCTGGGTCGCCACCGGCATCGATTCCACCCGCCAATGATGCACCATATTCGGGCAGGATCAGCGTAATTGCCTGTCCCATCCGCCCCGCGCTGCCGTAGATGCCGATTGCCGTCACATGCCGCTCCGATCCTCAATCGCCGCCGCTACGGCACCGGCGCGTCGCCGCGCCAACACCAAGTGGATTCGATCACCGCGCCCCCGCAGCGCAGATGGCAGAAAGCGGCGGGCGAAAACAGGCCCATATGGCTGTGCGATGCCAAAAAATGGGTTGATCTCGCCGTCAAGCCAATGGCGGTCTTTGCCCCCTCGCGATAGGAGGTCGGCGCATGGACAGGCAATCAACAATCGTGATCCTGACGGGTGCAGGAATTTCCGCCGAAAGCGGGCTCGCCACCTTCCGTGGACCCGGTGGGCTGTGGGAGGGCCACCGCGTGGAGGATGTCTGCACTCCTGAAGCGCTCGCCGACGATCCAGTCTTGGTGCACCGGTTCTATGATGATCGGCGCGCGGCGCTGACCCGTGTGGAGCCCAATGCCGCCCATCATGCCTTGGCCCGGCTCGACGCAGAATGGCCGGGCGATTTGTTGATCGTTACCCAGAATGTCGATGATCTGCATGAACGGGCCGGGGCGCAGCGCTTGCTGCACATGCACGGCGAGTTGTTGTCGGCGCTGTGCGCGGCCTGTGGTGACCGGCGCGCGTGGGTGGAAAGCTTGCCGCCGGGTAGCCATTGTCCGGCGTGTGGAACCGGGGCGCTGCGACCCGATATCGTGTTCTTCGGGGAGATGCCCTACGCGATGGACCGGATCGAGGCGGCCCTGTCGCGCGCCGATCTGTTCGTGTCGGTTGGCACATCGGGCGCGGTGTATCCGGCGGCAGGCTTTGTCCAGACCGCGCGGCATTACGGTGCACAGACGCTGGAACTGAACCTTGAACCGTCGGCAGGCAGCATCTTCTTCCACGAAACCCGGCTTGGCGCAGCGAGCGTGCTAGTGCCCGCATGGGTCGATGAACTGCTCGCTCAGTCGACCACCTGATCCGATTTGCGACGGGATTTCGGCGCCAGCCCGTCCGCCGCATTCGCAACCCCCGTTCGCGCACGGCGATCGACCCGCAATTCGAACACATCGGGACGTGAATAATGGCCATCGGTATCGAGCGACGTCAGCCCGCGCCCGATGGCCGACAGATCGAGATCGGCGATCAGCAGATCGGGACCGGCTTCGGCGCCGACAATCACCTTGCCATCCGGACCGATGATGGCGCTGCCGCCGTGCTGTAACTGACCCTCGGGCATGCCCATGATCAGCTTCTGCGCATCGACATCGCCACCGACGCGCGCCAATCCCTCGATCAGATCGGCGCGATCCTGGATGGTGCCGGCCGCAAGCACGAAGCAGCGTCCCTCAAACGCATAATGTTGCGATGCGATCAAATGGACGTCGCGCACCGTAGGCCAGGCAGCGACATGCACGGCCTCGCCCGCATGATGCATCGCCGCGCGCGCCAGCGGCATCCAGTGTTCCCAGCAGATCAGCTGGCCGACATTGCCCCATTCGGCCTCGTGCACGTCGAGAGTCGATCCATCGCCGCGACCCCAGATCATGCGTTCACTGTGGGTGGGCACCAGTTTGCGGTGCAGCAGATGCGGCAGGTTGGGGCGGAAGATATACTGGGTGTTGGTCAGGCTCGATCGCACCCGCTCATGCCCGCCGACACACACGATGATTCCGGCGGCATCGGCAATCGCCTGCAGCGGCGCGAGCCGGGGGTCATTCTTGCGCAGGGCCTGATCAAGCAGGATCGAATGCAGCGCCTGCGTGCCGCGTTGGTCCCAGATCGCGGCATTGGGTGCTTCATCGAGCCAGAGCGGATAGCCGCCCAGAAACGTCTCGCCGAACGCCGCCACCTCGGCGCCGATATCGGCAGCGTCGGCGACAAACTCGATCAGTCGTTCGATGCCATAGCTGATATCCAGCGGTACGGGTGCTGCCTGCAGGATTGCGGCCTTCACGGTCTTGCTCATTCTACCCAATCCAGCCCCATGTCGCGGTACACACTTCGATCATCATCCCAGTTCTCTTTCACCTTTACATGAAGATAGAGGTGCACTGGACGCCCCATCAGGGTCGATAGCTCAGCCCGTGCACGCGCGCCGATTTCCTTGATGCGGCTGCCGCCCTTCCCCAGCACGATCGCGCGTTGCGTGGTGCGCGCGACCAGGATCTGCTGGTGGATCTCGACCGAGCCGTCCTCGCGTTCCTTATACTGTTCAGTCTCCACCGCGCTGGCATAAGGGAGTTCGGCATGGAGCTGCAGGTAAAGCTGTTCGCGCGTCACTTCGGCGGCAAGCATCCGTTCGGTCGCGTCGGACACCTGATCTTCGGGAAAATGCCAGGGTCCGACCGGCATCGCCTTGGCAAATGCCGCCTTCAGTTCGGGCAGACCGTCACCGGTCGACGCGCTGACGAAGAAGATTTCCTCGAATGGCACGGCATCGTTCAGACGCTTGGCATGGCCGAGCAGACGTTCTTTTTCCGCGATATCGACCTTGTTCAGGATCAGATATTTGGGCTCGCGGCGGTGCTTCAGCCCCTCGGCAATCGCCATCACCTTAGGGCCGATGCCGCCCTTGCCGTCGACGACCAGTGCGATCACATCCGCGCCTTCCGCGCCCGACCAGGCCGCCGCGACCATCGCGCGATCGAGGCGGCGTTTGGGTTCGAAGATGCCGGGCGTATCGACCAGCAGGATCTGGGTATTGCCCTCAATCGCGACGCCCATCAGCCGGGTGCGGGTCGTTTGCGCCTTGGGGCTGACGATCGCCACCTTCTGCCCGACCAGTGCATTGACGAGCGTCGACTTGCCCGCATTGGGCGCACCGACCACCGCGATCAGGCCGCAGGATTGTTCTTGTTCACTCATCAACTTCTTTCGTCACCCCGGATTTATTCCGGGGTCCACTGTGGGTCTGGTTCGACTTTTGTTGCTCTTGCGCCAGCGTGGGTGCCGGAACAAGTCCGGCATGACGATTACCCCTCAAGCTGCGCCAGCAGCGCCGCCGCCGCTGCAGTCTCGGCCTCTTGCTTTGACGTACCTGTTGCGCTCGCCTCGGCCAGTTTGCCGATCGTCACGCGTACCGTGAAGACGGGCGCGTGCTGCGGGCCGGAACGGTCGATGATCGCATAGTCGGGCGGGCGGCGGTTGTGCGCGGCGGCCCATTCTTGCAGCGCCGATTTGGGATGCTGCGGTGCGCGCGCCTGGGTGGTAACGATATCCCCCCACAAACGTCGGATCGCGGCGCGCACGGCGGGCAGACCGTGATCGAGGTAGAGCGCGCCGATCAGCGCCTCCATCACATCGCCCAGCACATTGTCACTATCGGTAGCGCCGTCATCGCGCGCCTGTTTGCCCAGCTTCAGCCGCGCGGGAACGCCGTGGGCGCGGGCGACACCGGCGCAGACCGGCCCGGTCACCAGCGCATTCAGCCGCTTGGATAGCTGCCCCTCCGGCTCGCCCTCGAACAGCTCGAACAGCCATTCGGCGATGACAAGGCCGAGCACCCTGTCCCCCAGAAATTCCAGCCGTTCGTAATTGGCGGCAGCCTGGCTGCCATGCGTCAGCGCGCGGTGATAGAGTGCCGCGTCGCGTGGTTCGATCCCCAGCAGCGACGTCAGCCAGTCGCCGATATCGCTATCGGTCAAAAACCACTCCCGATCCGATCCCAGCGCGCGGCGGCGAACCATGTCCAGGGCAGGAACCAGCTGGCATTGCCATCAGTCGAGAAGAACATCAGCACCGCCTTACCCTCCAGATTGCGGGTCGGGACAAAGCCGATGCCCTGGCCCTGAACCGGGGGAAAGCGGCTATCCGCGCTGTCGTCGCGGTTGTCGCCCATCATGAAAACATGGTCGGCGGGCACGGTGTACAGCCCGGTATTGTCGGCCGCGGTTTCGCCGCGATCGAGCACATTGTAGCTGCGACCGCCGGGCAGCGTTTCGCGATATTGCGGATAGCGGCAAATCGGTTTACCCTTGTCGCTATCCTGAAACTCGACCGAGCAGGTATAATTCGGCGTGATCGGAATGGTGAAATCGGCGATCCGCTGCTTGGGCACAGCCACGCCGTTTAGGATCAGCTGGCCTTGCCGCATCTGGATCGTATCGCCGGGCAGGCCGATGACGCGCTTGATGTAATCGTCGCTATTGCCCGGTGGTGCTTTGAAGACCGCGACGTCGCCGCGTTCGGGCAAGGTCGCAAAGATGTGCCCGGGGATCAGCGGCAGGCTGAACGGCAGGCTATAGCGCGAATAGCCGTAATTCCATTTCGAAACGAACAAATAGTCGCCAATCTTCAGCCGTGGCAGCATCGATTCGGACGGGATATTGAACGGCGAGAAGAAGAAGCTGCGAAAAATGCTGACGATCAGCACCAATTTGACCAGAAAGCTGATCATTTCGCGCATCTCTGTGCGCAGCGGTGCCGTGATCGGCTTGATGCTTGCTGTATCGGCCATGTACTGGCTTTGCTTGGGGCCGCGTGCGCCGTCAAGCCGGGTGTTTCGAGTGGCAGGAGCAGGAATTGGACGCTAGAGCCGGTGGGGATCACCCGAAGCGTGCTGGCCGCCAGCGCTGACTTGGAGAAAAGCCGATGTCCTCCCCCGATTGGCGCGCGATTGAGGCGTTGCGGGCGCCCCGCCTGGAACGGTTGTTCGCCGATGATCCTGCGCGCGTTGCAAAGTTCAGCGTCGACATCGCCGGGCTGCATTTCGATTGGTCGAAAACGCATTTGACCGGGGATGCCATTGCGGCTTTCGAGTCGCTTGCGAAGGCGCAGGATCTTTCGGGTAAGCGCGAAGCTTTGTTCCGGGGCGAGCCGATCAACGCTACCGAGGGACGCGCCGCCGAACACACCGCCGAACGCGGCGAGGGATCGGAGGATAGTGTCGCGCGTGCCGGCATGCTGCACGCCCGGATGCGGGCGCTGATCGATGCAATCGAGGCCGAGGCGCTCGGGCCGATCGCGCATATCCTGCACATCGGCATCGGCGGATCGGCACTGGGTCCTGATTTGTTGATCGACGCGCTGGGCCGTGATGAGGACCGGTATGAAGTCGCGATTGTTTCCAACGTTGATGGTTGCGCAATGGAAGAGGCGTTTGCGCGGTTTGATCCCACGGCGACCTTGCTCGTCATCGCCTCCAAGACGTTTACCACCACCGAAACCCTGCTCAACGCAACCAGCGCACTTGAATGGATGCGCGAAGGCGGCGTGGAGGATGCCTATGGCCGCGTCGTCGCGCTGACGGCAGATCCTGACAAGGCGGTCGAGTGGGGCGTCGACGAAACGCGCATCCTGCCTTTCGCGGAGTCGGTCGGGGGGCGATACTCGCTCTGGTCGTCGATCGGCTTTCCGGCCGCACTAGCGCTTGGCTGGGAAGCATTTGAAGAACTGCTCGAAGGTGCTGGCGAAATGGACCGCCATTTCCGCCTGGCTGCGGCGCATGAGAACGCGCCCGTGCTCGCCGCCTTCGCTGACTTGTTCTACACTCAGGTGAAGGGCGCGCAAACGCGGGCGGTATTTGCGTATGACGAGCGGCTGCGGCTGTTGCCCAGCTATCTCCAGCAGCTCGAAATGGAATCGAACGGCAAGAGCGTGGGGGCTGATGGCACACCGGTCGGCCGCGCAACGGCGCCGGTGACCTGGGGCGGGGTAGGGACCGATGCGCAGCACGCCGTGTTCCAGCTGCTCCACCAGGGGACCCATCTGATCCCGGTTGAATTCGTCGCGGTGGTGGAGCCCGGCGATGCGCTGGCCGATGATCATCACGAACAATTGCTGCTCAACTGCTTTGCGCAAGGCGCCGCTTTGATGAAGGGTCGCGCCAATGATGCCGATCCCGCGCGCGCCTATGCTGGTGACAGGCCTAGCGCGACAATCCTGATCGAGGTGCTCGATCCGCGCGCATTAGGTGCGCTTATCGCCTTTTATGAGCATCGCACCTTCGTGAATGCCGTGTTGCTGGGTATCAACCCGTTCGACCAGTTCGGGGTGGAGCTTGGCAAGGAAATGGCCAAGGCGGCGGGGCAAGGCGGGCTGGACTTTGATCCGTCGACCACCGATCTGATCAAGCGGGCTTTGGGATAACCCACTTTCATTTACCGTCATCCCCGCGAAGGCGGGGATCCAGCTTCTTGGCGACGTTACAAAAGGCAGCTGGACCCCCGCCGTCGCGGGGGTGACGAACAAAAGGAACAAGCATGAGCACTTTCGACTACGACCTCTTCGTCATTGGCGCAGGCTCAGGCGGTGTTCGCGCTGGCCGCGTTTCGGCTGCCCATGGTGCGAAGGTGGCGATTGCCGAGGAATATCGGGTTGGAGGCACCTGCGTCATCCGCGGCTGCGTGCCCAAGAAGTTGCTCGTGTACGGCGCGCATTTTGCCGAGGATCTCGCCGATGCTCGCCGCTTCGGCTGGGACGTGCCCGAATGTGCGTTCGATTGGCCGCGCCTCCGCGATAACGTGCTGGCCGAGGTTGATCGCCTGAACGCCGCCTACACGACGACGCTCGACAGCCATAAGGTTGAGGTGATCCTCGAACGCGCTGAGGTGGCAGGCCCGCATGAGGTGCGCTTGGCGAGCGGTAGGACGGTAACGGCGGGGCGCATCCTGATCGCCACCGGCGCGACTCCGCAATTGCTCCATTTCCCCGGCAGCGAGCACGGCATTACCTCAAACGAGGTGTTCCATCTGCCCACGCTCCCAAAGCGGGTGCTGATCGCCGGCGCGGGCTATATCGCCAATGAGTTTGCCGGCATCTTCCACGAATTCGGCAGCGTGGTGACGGTCGTGAACCGCAGCGACGCGATCCTTCGCGGTTATGACGAACAGATCCGCGATCGCCTGTTGCAAATCTCGATGGGGAAGGGGATCCAGTTCCGCTTCAATACCGTCTTCAAATCGATCGAGAAGCAAGCCGATGGCAGCCTGCTGGTCGCGTTCACCACGGGCGACCCGATGACCGTCGATTGCGTGATGTTCGCGACCGGTCGCGTGCCGTGTACCAACGGGCTTGGGCTCGAGGAAGCGGGCGTTGTGCTCGAAAACGGTGCCGTGAAGGTCGACGACGACAACCAGTCAAGTGTCCCGAGCATCTATGCCGTTGGCGACGTGACCAACCGGGTGCAGCTCACCCCCGTGGCGATCCGCGAAGGACAGGCATTTGCCGACACGATCTTCGGCGGCAAGCTGACCCGCGTCGATTATGGCTGCATTCCCAGCGCCGTTTTTAGTCACCCACCGATCGGCGCGGTCGGGCTAACCGAGAGCCAGGCCAAGCAGAAATACGGCGCAGTGCGGGTCTATACGTCCGATTTCCGGCCGATGAAGAATGTGCTGGCGGGGCGCAACGAACGCGCGCTGTACAAGATGGTGTGCGACGCCGCCTCGAACCGCGTGGTCGGTCTACACATGATCGGCCCTGAATCGGGCGAGATTATCCAGGCAGCGGCAGTGGCGGTGAAGGCCGGGCTGACCAAGGACGCTTTTGACGACACGATTGCGCTACACCCCACCATGGCCGAAGAGCTGGTGCTGATGAAATAAGCGCCGCTCAGGCGGGCGACGACTTCTTCCACGCCTTGACCACATAGCCTTTTGGAGCCGGTTTGAGGGGGGCGGTGCAGGCGGCAACCAAGGTGCGGCCGTCGCTCGTCGTTAGGCGCACCCCAGCACCGCTCACGCATTTTCCTTGGACAGCCGCATAAGTCTCTGCGGAAAGCGTAACCGGATTGGCGCCTTCGATGGCCTTGATGACGGGGTCTTCGGCCAATACGCTGCACCCCGCCGGGCTCTGCAATTTAAGCACACCGTCGTTCAGATAGAATCCGTAGCTGGCGCCTTTGGGCAGTGCTTTGCAGTTCTGCTCCAGCAGGTGGAACAGCAGCGCCGGTCGTCGCGTATCGGGGGTCGCTATTGTGCTGACATCCGCCCCGAAAGCCTCAAGGGCGGTGACCAGCGTTTCCCATCGATCGCCGCCGCCCTGATCGACGATGAGGGCCACGGGGGCGAAAGTGGCTGGATCGTCAATGCCCGCGGCGGCGTAAAAGTCCGGTAGGCTATAGGTCGTCTCACGCTGTTTAGCGGCGGCGCGGATCACCTTGCCCCAGATGTCGAGGATGTTCTGCCGATCGCCGCTGGCTTGCCTGATCCGCAGGTCGATTGCCCATTGCAGGATCATGCCACAGGGATACCGGACCCGGTTCGACAGGAAGGAGAGCGCGGCTAGCGGCTTGTTCCCTTCCGATTCCAATCCAGATTTGCAGTTCGTCAGGGCGTCTGCGAGCCGTTGGCTGACATCGGCATCGCTCAGCGTGCCTGATGTGTGTCCGGCCATCAACGCCGCATAATCCGCGCCGCCTTCATGCAGCCAGCTCGGCGTGCCCTTGGCGACGCGAGCAACACCGCCATTCCAGAAGTGAAATGCTTCATGCAACACAAAGCCCTGGATGCGATTAATCTCCGATGTCGGCAGTCCGGACGCTGCGCCATGGAACCGGAGTGCGGTTACCGATCCCGGTGTGACATCGCCGACAAAACCCGTTCCGTCCTCGATATTCTTGACGATGAGTACGGGGGTGCGGGGCAGCTTCATCCCCATGTCCTTGGTAAAGAACCGGACTGCGGTGGCGAGTTCGGCTTGAGATCGATCAACCAGCCAGCGCGGCGTTCCGGGATCGGCGACCACGACCAGATCGGGCAATTTGCTAACCAGGGCCGCCGGACCGACATACACATAGCCGCCAGCAATCGAGCCGGATGCAGGCGCGCGGACTTGCCCGGATTGCATCCTGATCGTGAACTGCGTGCGCCACGCCGTCTCGCTGCCCTTTAGCGCGGGCATGAAGATCAATCCGCCATCGCCGATGGAATAAAATGACGGATATTTTGCATCATATTCACGCGTCGCCGGGCGCACGCGAAGTTCGAAGCGGCGAAAAGGGGTGGTGCCGGTGACGCGCTCGCCCTGAAACGTCAGGCCCGGGGTAAGCATGTCGAAAACGCCATCGCGCACCACATCACCAGGTTCGAAGTCGAACTGAAGAACCGGTCGATCGAGCGTAACGACCGAATGGGCTGCGTCGCGCGCGATGCGCACATCGACCTGCACTTTGCCGATTGGCGTCGCTGCGGCCGGGGTCGCGCCTAGCGGCCAAGTGCCAAACATCAGCGCGAAAAGACCCGCGATCAATAGTCTTGACGGCATCAAGCATCTCTTCATTAACATCAACTGCTCATCGATATCGCGATTGCCAGCATCTGTCTTGCTCGCCTGCGGCGGCGAGCATTGAGGGGAATCGGCAGGAGCGAACGCCATTTGCTGGAAAGCCGGTACTAGTTTGTGCGCGGCAATCGTGTGGGGTCAGGCGGGGGGCTTGGGCGCGTCGCTTTTACCAGTCGCGATCGCGGTCAGATATTGCTCGCTGAAATCGGTGGCGATCTCGATCCATAACGGGCTGTGGTCAGACATCTGAAACGTCCGCCACTTTTTGTACATCGCCTCCGGCGTGGTGGCCTTGCTCGTCGATTCCTTCTCGGGATCCTTTTTGGGGAGCTGATCGGCATAAAGCGGCAGATCGGCATCGGTGAACACATCCTCGAAAATGCGGACAATGCCGCCGCCGAGCACCTTGAAGCGATCGTCCTTCACGCGCACCGCGATCTGATCGTAGAAATGGTCGCCCAACTGGCGGACCTTCTTGCCGTCAATCGGATCGGGCACAACGAAGCCGTTCGATTTCAGCGCCTGCATCGTCTTGTGTTCGGGGCTGACGACGTTGAAATCACCGAGGATGATGTAATTCTCCACCGCACCCAGACTGTCGCGTTCTTGCTTGCTTGCTTCGTCCTGACGTTTGGCGAAGAACTTCACCAGTGCCTTGATCTCCTCGATCCGCTGGTCGAGCGCATCGCCTGATGCGGCGCCGTAATAGAGGTGCGCGGTGCACAGGCTGAAATGGAACCAGCCCGATTGGAACGCCACCAGAAACGGGCTGCGCGCGAATTGCAGCTGCTTCTCCACGGTTTGCTCAGGCGGCCCCTCGGGCTGGTCCTTCGGTGTCTTCACCTTTTTGCGGGCAACGATCTGCTGGCCGTCGGGCAGGACGATTTCGCCCGCGATCTTGCGGAACCAGACTTTTTCGGTGTTGTAGACAAACGCCATGCGTTCATTGTTGCCGCCCGACCCGTCGGTCGTGTCCGTGGCAATGTAATCCCATTCGCGACCCAGTATCGACATCACGCGCTGCAGTGCCCGCAGATCGCGGTTGACCTCCTGCACCGCGACAAGATCGAATGCTGAGATCATCTCGGCGATATAGTAGAAGCTTTCCGGTCGACGCGGACCGAAACCGAACTTGTTCGAATCGAAATCGCGGATGTTCCAGGTCGCGAGCAATAGCGATCCATCGCTCTTGCGCTTGCGGAGTGGTTCAAGCCGAGCGCGTATTTTCAGCAAGCGTTCGGCGCAGTGTTTACCACCCGCGGGGTCGTTCGCGAAGTCACGTTTGATCCGCGCATACATGTTGGCCATTGGATGACCTCCGCCTGCTAAGTTCTTTCGAACGTATCTCTTTTTAGTGACAGTTCAGTGATAGTCTATTGTCTGATGATATCGCCACCCCGAACTTGTTCCAGGGTCCGCGATGAGGCTACAGGCGGAAAATATTGTTGCGAGGTGGACCCCGGAACTAGTCCGGGGTGACGGATGTTGGAGATCGAGGTTTCCCGCCACCCACGGTCTAGTTCAGCGCAACCCCTGAAATCGTGATCCGGTGCATCAGTCGACGGTGCCCGTGATAATCGTTCATTGCCAGATGCCAAGTCGATCGGTTGTCCCACACCGCGACCGAACCCGGTTGCCATTGAAGGCGGCATTGAAACTCCTCGCGCATTGCCACGCTGTAGAGATATTGCAGCAGCGGCTGACTTTCCTCGCGCGTCCAGCCTTCGAAGTGGAGCGTGAAGGCCGGGTTCACGTACAGGATTTTCCGCCCGCTCACTGGGTGGTTGATGACCGCGGGGTGGACGGCGTTGGCGCGGATATCATGACCTTTTAGATCAGCCGCCTGATCGGTCTTCGAATACACGCCGTCAGGGCCGTAGATGTGATCGGCGCTGTGCACGGCGCGAAGTGTAGCAAGCGTTGCCTTGAGCCCATCCGACAGCGAGTCATATGCCGCGCCGAGGTTTGAGAATAACGTGTCACCGCCAACCGGCGGCAACTCCCGCGCGACGAGGATCGATCCCATCGCCGGTACCGGATCATAGCTGTGATCAGTGTGCCAGCCGCCGCCAATATTGACGAACTGGGTCTCGGCCTTTCGCACCTCGGCGATTTCGGGATAGCCGCCATTCGCCGGGAAGTAATTGTTGACGTCGATATCGCCCCAGCGCCGTGCAAAGGCGATGTGATCTTCGGGGCTTAACTGCTGATCGCGGAGCAGAACGACCCCGGTATCGGCGAGCGCCTGCCGGATCGCGGCGAGGCCGTCGTCATCGATTGACCGGACATCGACCCCGGTAACTTCCGCCCCGCAATGCGCGGCCAGCGGCCTGATCTGCATTTCGCCCATGCTGCCTCTCCTGTTCTTATGGAGCGCAGCATGGGCGATTGCAGTCGGTTTTACCAGATGTGGACGCGCTTCTCAGGCGCCAGATACAGCTTGTCGCCTGGCTTTATGTTGAACGCGGTGTACCAGGCGTCGACATTGCGGACGATGCCGTTGACGCGGAAATAGGGCGGGCTGTGCGGATCGGTACGCAGCCGGGCAAGCGCTGCATCATCGCGCAGTTTCGACTGCCATGCCTGAGCATAGGCCATGAAGAAGCGCTGATCGCCGGTCAAGCCGTTGATCACCGGGGCTTTGCCATATTTGGCCTGGTACCGCTGATAGGCACCATAGGCCGCCTCTACGCCGCCAAGATCGCCGATGTTCTCGCCCAGCGTCAGCTTGCCGTTCACCTTGGTGCCGGGCAGACCTTCATACTCGTCGAACTGCGCGACGAGCACCGCCGTGCGATCCGCAAACGCCTTCTTCGCCTCTGGCGTCCACCAATTTTCGAACTTGCCGGTGGGGCCGAACTGGCTGCCCTGATCGTCGAAACCATGGCCCATTTCATGGCCGATGATCGCGCCGATCGCGCCGTAGTTCACCGCCGGATCAGCATTGGGATCGAAATAGGGCGGCTGAAGGATGGCGGCAGGGAAGGTGATCTGGTTCGCGAGCGGATTGTAATAGGCGTTCACGGTCTGCGGGGTCATCGCCCACAGGCTGCGATCGACCGGCTTCTTGAAGCGTTTGAGCTGGAGTTGCTGCGCGAATTCACCCGATCGCATGGCGTTGCCCACCATGTCGCCGCGCACCACCTTGAAGCTCGAATAATCGATGTATTTTTCGGGGTGGCCGATCCGGGGCTCAAACGCTGCCAGCTTGGCGAGCGCTGCCTTGCGGGTTGGCTCGTCCATCCAAGGTGCCTTGCTGATCCGCTCCTGATAGGAACCGCGCAGATTTTCGATCAGCTCGGTCATTTTCGCTTTGGCAGTCTGCGGGAAGTACCGGTCGACATAGAGCTGGCCGACGGCTTCACCCAACGAACCATTGGTCAGCTGCACACCGCGCTTCCAGCGATCGCGCTGGGTCTGCACGCCCGACAGCGTCTTTGAATAGAAATCGAACCGGGCGTCATCAAAAACCTTGGACAGGAAGCCGGCGTTGCCGCTGACAAAGTGGAAAGCCATATAATCTTTCCAGGTCTGCAGCGGGGTTGCGACCAGGATCTTGCCCATACCCGCAATGGCGGTGTTGTTGGCGAACAAGATCTTCGGCGCGCTGTCCAGGCCCGAAACCTTCAACAGCAAGGCCCAATCCCATTCCGGGGCCTTCTTCTCAAGGCCGGCCAGATCCTGAGGATCGTTGAGCGCCATGATGTTGCGGCTCTGCTCGGGGGTCCAATGTTCCTTGGCGAGCGCGGTTTCCAGCGCCATGATCGCATCGGCCTTGGCGCTGGCATCTGGGATACCGGCCAGTTCCTGCATTTTCTGAATGTAAGCGCGGTAGGCCTTGCGATACGCGACATACTTGTCGCCTTCGAGCAGGTAATAGTCGCGCGGCATGCCCAACCCGTCCTGGCCGGTGGCGGCGGTGTAGCGCGTCGGATCGGCGAGATCGGGGATAATGCCGATGCCGACCGGCGACTGATAGCCGACGGTGGCGAACATCGTCTGCAGATCGGTCAGGTCCTTGATCGCCGCAATCTTGGCGAGGTAGGGCTTCAGCGGTTCACCGCCCTTGGCCTCGATTGCTGCCTCATCCATCCAGGTGCCGTAAAAATCGCCGACCTGCTTGCCGGTCGGGCCGTATTTGCCGGGGTTCTTCGCCATATCGTCCAGGATCAGCCGGACATTGATTTCGGCCTCATCCGACAGGATGTTGCCATAGCCCACGGCACCCTTATCGGCAGGAATCTGCGTGCGCTTCGCCCAGCCGCCATTGGCGAAGGTCCAGAAATCGTCGCCGGGCTTTACGGCTGCGTCCTTGGCCGACAGGTCGACGCCGAAGCTGCCATAGCGGGGGGTAGCCGCATCCTTGGAAAGGGCAGGAACGGTAAGGGCAAGAACGGCCGTGGCCGCAGCAAGGCGAGCGAAACGATTGAAGCGCATGGAAAACCCTCCTAGGTACTGTATTGCCAAGCTATAGCGGTGAAGCGGCGCCAGCGCAAACGAAAAATGTAAGCCGTCCCTTACATGGATGTGCATTGTGGAAAGACCGTAACCATCTGCCGTTTGCCCTGAGCTTGTCGAAGGGCTGCCTTTCTTGTCGACGGTCGAAAGCAAGGCAGGGCTTCGACAAGCTCAGCCCAAACGGAGGTGAATAGCACAGGAAGGCAACAGCGCCTTACCCGATCCGATTCGCCACCAGATCTTCGACCACGCTCGGATCAGCCAGCGTGCTGGTATCGCCGAGTGACGACACGTCTCCCTCGGCGATCTTGCGCAGAATTCGCCGCATGATCTTGCCACTCCGCGTCTTCGGCAAACCGGGCGCGAATTGCAGTGCGTCGGGGGTTGCGATCGGGCCGATTTCGGTCCGCACCCATGCCCGCAAGGTCTGGCGCAACTCTTCGCTGCCGGTCTCGCCCGCGTTCAGCGTGACATAGGCGTAGATGCCCTGGCCCTTGATGTCGTGCGGCATGCCGACGACCGCCGCCTCGGCAACCTGCGGGTGCAGGACAAGCGCCGATTCGACCTCTGCCGTGCCCATCCGGTGGCCGCTGACGTTGATCACGTCATCCACGCGGCCGGTGATCCAGTAATCGCCATCGGCATCGCGGCGGCACCCGTCTCCGGTAAAATATTTGCCGGGATAGGTGGTGAAATAGGTTTGGAAGAACCGGCCGTGATCGCCCCACACGGTGCGCATCTGCCCGGGCCAGCTGCGGGCGATGACCAGATTGCCCTCAGTCGCGCCGTCCTGCACCTTCCCCTCTGCATCGACGATCTGGGGCACGACGCCGGGCATTGGCCGGGTTGCGCTGCCGGGTTTCAGCGTGGTCGCGCCCGGCATCGGCGCAATCATCGCGCCGCCGGTTTCGGTCTGCCACCAAGTGTCGATGATCGGACAACGGCCATCGCCGACAACCGCATGATACCAGCGCCATGCCTCCGGATTGATCGGCTCGCCGACTGTGCCGAGCAGTTTCAGCGAGGCGCGCGACGTGGATTTCACTGGCGCGTCACCCTCCTTCATCAGCGCGCGCAAGGCTGTCGGGGCGGTGAAGATCGTGCTCACCTGATGCCGATCAACCACCTGCCAGATGCGGCTGGCATCGGGCCAGTTGGGCAGGCCTTCGTACATCAATGTGGTCGCCCCGTTGGCGAGCGGGCCATAGAGGATATAGCTGTGCCCGGTCACCCAACCGATATCGGCGGCGCACCACCACACATCACCGGGGCGGTAATCGAAACACCATTCATGCGTCAGGCTCGCCCATAGCAGATAGCCGCCGCTGGTATGGAGCACGCCCTTGGGCTTCCCCGTCGATCCGCTGGTGTAGAGGATGAACAGCGGGTCTTCCGCGCCCATCGGTTCGGGCGGGCAGTCGGTGGAAACCTGCGCGGCGGCATCGTGATACCACACGTCGCGGCCTTCATGCATCGTCACATCGCCGCCGGTCGCGTGGACCACGATCACCTTTTTCAGCGCGGGCGCGTGAAGTGCTGCAGCATCGACCGCGGCCTTCAAGGGGATTTTCTTGCCACCGCGACGCCCCTCATCGGCGGTGACGACGATCGATGAATCGCAATCGGTGATCCGCCCCGCCAGCGCCTCTGCCGAAAAGCCGCCGAACACCACCGAATGGATCGCACCGATCCGCGCGCAGGCGAGGATTGCAAACGCCGCTTCGGGGATCATCGGCATGTAGATCGTCACCCGGTCGCCGCGCTTGGCCCCTTGCGCCTTCAACACATTCGCGAACCGACACACCTCGGCATGAAGCTGGCGATAGGTGAAGCGGCGCGGCTCTTCCTCCGGCGCATCGGGCTCCCAGATCAGTGCGGTCTGATCGCCGCGCTTCGCCAGATGCCGGTCGATGCAATTCGCGGCGACGTTGAGCTTGCCATCGGCGAACCACTGGATGTGAAAATCGCGCTCATCGAATGACCAGTCGCCAGCGATTTCAGGGCGTTTGATCCAGTCGAGCCGCCGCGCCTGTTCCAGCCAAAAGCTCCCCGAATCGGCGATCGCGCGCCCATAAAGCCGGTCATACCCCGCCGCATCGATTCGCGCCTGCTTCGCCCACGCATCGGGCACGGGATAGAGCTTGTCGGTCATCCTGATCTCCTGGTCGGCCAGTGTGGCGCAAGCTTGCCGATCGGCCAAGTCAAACCGCTTGGCAGCCGTTTAGTTTCGATCTAAAACTGATTTCGAATGATCGGGAGCATGACGATGAGCGGACAGGCACTGGTGACCGGCGGCAGCGGCTATATCGGCGGCTTCATCATCCGCCAGCTGATCGAACAGGGCTGGACGATCAACACGACGATCCGGTCGCTGGCGCGCGAGGCAGAGGTGCGAGCGGCGCTCGCGGTGCCCGCCGACAAGCTGCGCTTCTTTGCGGCTGATCTGCTGAACGATGCGGGTTGGGCCGATGCTGTGGCCGGGTGCAGCCATGTGGTGCACGTTGCCTCGCCCTTGCCGAGCGGTGCTGTTCGCCACGAAGACGATCTGATCGTGCCCGCCCGCGAAGGGGCATTGCGGGCGCTGCGCTTCGCCAAGGCGGCGGGAGTGAAGCGGGTGGTGATGACATCGTCGGTCGCGGCGATTGCCTATGGCCATGGCAAGAAAATCGGCACCTATACCGAGACGGACTGGACCGATGTGAACGGCCCGCAGGTTCATGCCTATGCCAAGTCCAAGACGCTGGCGGAGCGCGCCGCGCGCGATTGGATGGCGGGCGAGGGCGCGGGGATGGAATATGTATCGGTGAACCCGGCTGCCGTGCTGGGGCCGGTGCTGAGCGCTGATTTCTCCAGCTCGGTGCAGATCATCACGCGGCTGCTGTCAGGCCAATTACCCGGGCTGCCCAATTTCGGTTTCGGTGTGGTCGATGTCCGCGATGTCGCCGATCTCCACGTCCGCGCGCTGACCGCCGATGGCATCGACGGCGAGCGCTTCATCGCGAGTGGTCCTTTCATGATGATGAAGGAAGTCGCGGCCGTGTTGCGCGATCGGATGGGCAGCGAAGCCCGCAAGGTGCCGACGCGCGGCTTGCCCGATTTCGTGCTGCAGCTCACCAGCCTGTTCGATCCCACGATCCGGATGGTGACCGGGGAGCTGGGCAAACAACGCATCACGCCATCCGATCATGCTCGCGACGTGCTCGGCTGGGTCCCGCGCCCCGCCGCCGACACGATCGTCGACACCGCCCGCAGCCTGATCGACCAGGGGGTGATCAAGGTCTGACCCGCGCATGACAGTTGCGTTTCGCGCGATTCCTTGGAAAGGGGGCTGACCGTCTTCGGGGAGCCCTATGGAAACGATCGTCGACCGCTTGGAAGCAAAACGCGCTGCGGCGCGATTGGGCGGGGGCGAGAAGCGGATTGCGGCGCAGCATGCCAAGGGCAAGCTGACCGCGCGTGAGCGGCTGAACGTGCTGCTCGATCAGGGATCGTTCGAAGAACTCGACATGTATGTCGAGCATAACTGCGTCGATTTCGGCATGGCCGACCAGATCATTCCGGGCGACGGCGTCGTAACCGGTTCCGGCACGATCAACGGTCGGCTGGTGTTTGTATTCAGCCAGGATTTCACCGTGTTTGGCGGCTCGCTCTCCGAACGTCATGCGCAGAAAATCTGCAAGATCATGGACATGGCGATGAAGGTCGGCGCGCCCGTGATCGGCATCAACGATTCGGGCGGCGCGCGTATTCAGGAAGGCGTCGCCAGCCTTGGCGGCTATGCCGAGGTGTTCCAGCGCAACGTGCTCGCCAGTGGTGTGGTGCCGCAAATCAGCCTGATCATGGGACCGTGCGCAGGGGGCGCTGTTTACAGCCCCGCCATGACCGACTTCATCTTCATGGTGAAGGATAGCTCTTACATGTTCGTCACCGGCCCCGATGTGGTGAAGACCGTCACTAACGAAGTGGTCTCGCAGGAGGAACTCGGGGGTGCCGTGACGCATACCACGAAGTCGGGG
>NZ_NCGB01000044.1:0-20264 GCF_002278865.1 Sphingomonas sp. 28-62-11
AGCGGGAACATCGTCTCGGGTCTGATCGGGGGCTTGCCTGTGACCTCGGTCATCGTGCGATCCTCGGCCAATGTGATGGCGGGTGCCGAAAGCAAGGCCTCTTCGGTGATGCACGGCATCTGGTTGCTGGTGTCGGTCGCCTTCATCCCGGCGGTGCTGAACCTTATCCCGCTGTCGGCGCTTGCCGCAGTCCTGATCGCAACTGGCTACAAACTGACCAACCCGGCGCTGTTCGTCGAACGCTTCAAACAAGGATTCTCCCAGTTCATTCCGTTTGTTGTGACGATCGGGGCGATTCTGTTCACCGATTTGCTGATTGGTATTCTGGTTGGCCTCGTGGTCGGCTTTGTGTTCGTCATCGCGCGCAATTTCCGTCCGGCGATCACCTTTGCAGTCGATGGCGAGGATTGCTTGCTGCGCGCACGCCGCAACCTGTATTTTATCCATAAGTATGAATTGCAGCAGGCGCTGAACAAGGTGCCCGATGGGTCGGTGCTGGTGATTGATTTGTCGTCGACCAACTATGTCGATCTCGACAACATCGACATCATCAATGCGTTCATCAAGGGCGCGAAGTTCCGCAACATCGACGTCCATGTTCGCGGCGATGTTGCCGAGCGGACTGCGCCGAAAATCAATGCGCCATCCTATGGGGTTCGCTTCGCATGAGACATTACAAGCAGCTGCTGCTCGCCAACAAGGCCTGGGCCAAAGAACTCACCGACGAAAATCCGGAGTTTTTCAAGCGCCAGATTGCCGGTCAGAAACCCGATTTCCTGTGGATCGGCTGTTCGGATAGCCGCGTTAGCCCCGAACAGATGACAATGACCCCGCCGGGCGGGATGTTCATCCATCGCAATGTTGCCAATCTGGTCAATGAAGACGATCTGAACCTGATGTCGGTGTTGCAATATGCAGTCGATGTGTTGGCGGTTCGCCACATTATGGTCTGCGGGCATTATGGCTGCGGCGGTCTGCAGGCCACCCTGGCGGGTGGGACAGAAGGGGCCGTGGATGCATGGCTCAGCAACGCCCGCGCCGTGCTCCACGCCCATGAAGAGGAAGTGCTTGGCCAGGCCGATGACGAAACCCGGGTCAACCGATTGGTCGAAGTGAATGTGCGGGACCAGTTGGTGAAGCTGGCGCACACGAAACTGATCCAGGCGGCATGGGCACGCCAGCAGGAAGTGTTCCTGCACGGCTGGGTCTATGACATTCGCGACGGGCACATTAAACCGCTGCTCGAAATCGATGCCAAGACGCCGCTCGACGGTGTCGCTCGCCCAGATAAGGTGCTGCACGCCAGCGCCTAGAGTCTGATGACTTTTGGTTACCTGAAGTTACCTCCGTTCGGGCTGAGCGACGTCGAAGCCTACACGTTGCGCGTGCCCTTCGACTACGCTCAGGGCGAACGGCTTACGGGGCTGATCCAACCTAAAGACATCACGCTCTAAGCTTGGCTTTCTTGGATAAATGTCAGAGGGTCTGTAAGCCGGGTTCTGTCCCCCCTTCCCTTACGGGTAAGGATAGGCGACCATTCCTCTAGGCCCCGGATTGCCCCGGGGCTCAAGCAACCAACCCGGGCGGCGGGCCGGAACATGCCCTGAGGCCGAAACCTCGCGCCACCCCTATTCGGTCTTGCTCCCGGTGGGGTTTGCCGTGCCGCTTCCGTTACCGGTCGCGCGGTGCGCTCTTACCGCACCCTTTCACCCTTGCCTGTCTCACCCGAAGGCGAGCATTGGCGGTCTGCTCTCTGTGGCACTTTCCCTGGGGTTACCCCCGCCGGACATTATCCGGCACCGTCGTTTCCGTGGAGCCCGGACTTTCCTCGCGTGCTTGCACACCCGCGGCCGCCCGACCCTCTGACGGGGTAGCCTTAGTCGTCGCCCTGTGGCTTTGGCAACAGCAGCGCCAACAAGATCATTCTGCACTCAGCATCAACCTCCCCGTCGATCATCTCCGGGCGAAAACGGCGCTGGAACGCCATGATTGCCGCCATGGGATCAGTCACGTCATAGCCAAACCGTTCGAGCGCGAGCAGAAAGCCGCCCTGCGTCCAGTTCGGGTCCATCAAATTCTTGGTCGGGCGCGGCAGGGCGAGGCGCAGCCGGGCAAGTTTGCCCCAGGGAAACAGCTCGCCCGGGTCCCGCTTGCGGGCGGGCGCGATATCGGAATGGCCGACGATATTGCCGCGCGTAATCTCGTACCGATCCTTGATCTGCATCACGAGCTGAATGACGGAGGCGATCTGCTCGTCAGGAAAGGGGCGATAGCCGAATTCATGCCCCGGATTGACGATCTCGATCCCCACCGACGCACTGTTGATGTCAGACGGAATGTCGCGCCATTTCGAAACCCCGGCATGCCATGCCCTTTTGTCCTCATCGACCAGACGAAGCACGGTGCCATCCTCGGCAACCACATAATGCGCTGAAACGCGCGGCGTGGCGTCAGAATCGCGCAGCCGGGCAATGGCTGATTCCGCATCCTGCATCCCGGTATAGTGCAGCACGATCATCGTGATCGGCAGTTTGCGCTCATCGAAATTGGGGGATGGTGCATCGATGATCGTCATGCCGAGGGCGCTCGCGCCGTTCGTATTGTGACAATCGCTACGCCCAGCATTGCCAGAGCCCCCCCGAACACCATGATCGCCGTTACTGGCGTGTTGAAGTACCAAGATGCGGTAAAGACCGAAATCACCGGCGCCGCAAGCGTCAGCGGTGTGACAACGCCGACCGAATGGCGCTGCAACAGCCAGGACATCGCACCATGGGCCATTACCGTCGATCCGATCGCCGAAAAGCCAACCCAGGTCAGGGTGTGCAGCGGAATATCCGGAAGAGCAGCCATCGCGGCAGGCTCGATCGCCCAGGCGGAAAGCCCCAGGGTGATGGCACCCCACAGCCCGATCCACGCATAAATCGTCAGCACCCGCACACCAATCAGGCTCCGCTGGATCAGCGAACAGATCGCCCACAAAAGGCTCGCGAGCACGGTCAGCGCCAGCCCAAGGCGTTCGTTGACGATCGCAGGATCGAACACCAATACGCCAACGCCCATCAGCGACAGCGCGATGCCCAGCATTCTGGGCAAGTGGATCCGTTCCTTGAAAACAATGATCGTTAGGATGAGCGAGAAGGGCACCCCCAGCTGGCCGGCGATCGCCAGCGCCCCAACATTCGTCGCTGCGGCGAGCGAAAGGTTCAGCGCCAGGTAGAATGCCCCGCCTGATAAAATCCCGAGTGCGGTCAGCGCGCGCATCTTGCCGGGCACGATGCGCAGCGCCGTGGCGCAAACGAGCAGCACAATCGTCTGCCGCAGAAATGCTGCTGTCATCGGCGAGATCGCATCAACCGAGACTTTCACGGCGACGGTGTTGAGACCCCAAAGAACATTCATCGCGACCACAGCAGCTAGGTCGAGGGGCCCGAATGCCGGTTTTTCTGGGAGCGCACCCTGTTCCATCATCGCCGCTTGGCGCGGCACCGCATTAAAGTAAACGCTGGGCCATTCAGGCGGCGGCAGTTTCGATCGCTGAAGCAGGCGTTACGACGCGTTCGTACAGGCCGCGATAGTCTGGGCTTGGGATGAAGGCACAGGTCTGTCCGGCAACGGTTTCTCCGGCACCAAGGACGAGCAACCCGCCGGGCCGCATGACTTCGGCCAGCAGATCAAAAACACGCTTACGCAGCGTGGGCGAGAGATAGAACAGCACGTTACGGCACAACACCACATCGAAACGCCCGCACGGTGGCGGGTCGCCGACCAGATTGTGTCGGCGAAACGTAATCTTGCGGACGAGGTCGGGATTGGCGATCCAATCAGAACCCACCGCATCGAACCATTTGATCATCTGGCGTACGGGCAATCCACGCTGAATTTCGAACTGCGAAAAGCGCGCAGCGCGGGCGCGCTGGATCGCCGCTTCGGATACATCGGTCGCCAGAATCTCTGGCTCGGCCATGCCGGTGCGTTCAAATCGATCGGCGAAGAGCATCGCCAGCGATAACGGCTCCTGCCCGTTCGAGCACGCAGCGGACCAAATCCTTAGTCGCCGGCTTCCCGGGGTTTCGCGCGCGTTAATTGCCGCGACCACGGTATCGAGGATTTGCCCATCCCGAAAAAAGGAGCTTTCCTGATTGAGTAATGCATCGACGATCATATCGGCGATGATACCCGTCTGATCATCCAGCAATTCAGCGACAAGCTGATCAAGCGTTTCGTGGCCACGCGCCTTGAGGACAGGCTTGAGCGCGGTTTCTATGCGCCAAGCGCGGTTGGCCGCAATTTGCTGCCCGGTGCGGGATTCAAGCAGCGCTGCCAGCACAGACATTGCACCCGTTTGCGCGGTGGGCTGGCGGTTGATAATCATCGCTGCGGCCTGCGCTGTTGGGCGATGATCCGGCCAATCTCGTCAGGCGCCAGCACGGCATCGGCAATGCCAGTCGACGCAACGCTGCCCGGCATTCCCCAAACGACCGAGCTCGTCTGATCCTGGACGATTACGGTGCCACCAACCCTGTTGATCTGCCGAGCCCCATCGGTGCCGTCACGACCCATGCCGCTGAGTACGATTGCAAGAGCGCGTGAACCATAGACGTCTGCGACCGTCTGAAACATCGGGTCGACCGAAGGCATGCACCCCGTTGCCGATCGTTCGCTGGTCAGGCGCAAGGCGGCACCTTCACCTACCGATACGCAGCGCAAATGCGCCTCGCCCGGTGCAATCACCACCCGCCCGCGCTCGATCCGCATGTGATCGGTGGCGACAACGCAAGGACGCCCGGCCAGAACCGCGACCTGCGCGGCAAAATAGGGCATGAATGACGGCGGCAGATGCTGAGTGATCAAAATCGGCAACTGGCATGAGGCCGGGATCGCTCGAAGCAATAAGCTTAGAGCATGGATGCCGCCGGTCGACGCACCGATGGCAACGATATCGAAATCATCGGCGAGCGCGGTCGAATGGACGTAAGGTGCGATTGGGCCTGGAATCCGCTCACCGCCGTCGATTAACCGGGTGAGTTTCTCCTCCAGTACATCGGCGAACTTGCCCACCAGATTGCCGGTGTTGGGTTTCACGAGTGTGTCGGCCGCACCCAGCGTCAATGCCTGGATCGATGCTGCAGCCCCTTCCGCGCATGATGAAGAAACGATCAGCACGCGGGCACCACGCCCGGCGGCGATGATATCAGGCAGGGCGGTCAGACCGTCCACACCGGGCATCTCGATGTCGAGCAAAATGATGTCGACCTCGTTCTTCTGCAGAAACGACAGCGCCGCCTGGGCGTCGGCAACGGCACCGGCAATCACAAAGCGTTCGCTGGCATCGAGCATCCGGCTGATCACGGCACGCGCGACGACAGAATCATCGACAATCAGGATGCGGGCAATGCCCGCATCGGAAAAGGCTGAAAGCGGATTTGGGATGACGGACTGCACCGGCCTAGCTCCGGTCAGGCCACGCCGACGATCTGGAGCTTACTTTCCAGCGTTTCGCGATCGAACGGCTTCATTACATATTCGTCAGCGCCCGCCTCAATGGCAGCGCGGATATAGGCCATGCCATTTTCGGTGGTGCAGAACACAACTTTGGGGCGTCGCGTGACCGCACTTTCGCGCAACGCACGGAGGAAATCCATGCCGCCCATTACTGGCATGTTCCAGTCGAGCAGGATAACATCGGGTGCCGATTTAAGGCAGCTTTCCAGCGCCTCGCGACCATCGCCGGCTTCGCTGACCTCGAAATTCAGGGTCTCCAGAATATGTCGGGCAACCTTTCGGATCACCTTCGAATCGTCGACCACTAGGCAAGTCTTCATGTTTTGAACCCCGTTGTACGCACCACGGCGTATGTCTGCACGAAAAGCGTAAGTGTAGCGTTAAGGTGCGCGATCATGCCGCGATTGCATTGCCCGGAATCAGCGTCCGAAGGTCTACTGCCAGCACCGGATCGCCGTCGCGATTCACGATCCCGCATCCCACCCGCGCCCATCCACCATCGACCGCGACCCCGCCGGAAAGCGGTGCCCGAACAAATGGGGCCACATCTTCAAGCGCATCGACCAGGATCGCATAATGATGGCCGTCTACCATCGTGATCACGGCACGAGACGGCGCTATCGCGCTTTCGACAAGCCCAAGTGCGGCATGCGTATCGATAACCATCACGACACGGCTGCGCAAAGCAGCGAGCCCGCGCACTTCGGCACCAGCGCGGGGAACCGGTGTAATCTCGCCGATGTCGACCACCGAGTCGACCTGATCGGAATTGATGGCGACCGTGCGACCCGCAATCCGCGCGATCAGAAACAGCTCCTCCATCATCGCCCCCTTCCGCCGGTCTGGCGCTGCGCCAGCGCAGCCAACAATCCGTCGCGATCATAGCGGTACACGCTGTCTTCGCTGTCGCTACCGGGCTGGGGATCGGTGCGCAATCGAACCACCGGGGCGCTGCCATGAGCAACGACCGAATCAGCGTCCATCGCCAACGCAACGGTGGCGCGCTCGCCGGACTTCATTTCGGTAACTACCTTATACCCTGCTGCTTCCAGCACAGGTTTCAGGAACTGTTCCATCCAGCGCGCTTCTTTTCCGGTGAGCAGACAGACCGGTGATGATGCCATATGGCGATGCGGATCGGCATGGGTGGCGAACAGCCAGTGAATGTCGAGCATTTCGACCTGTTCACCGTCAATCGCGACGACGCCGGCGATCGGCCCGGTGATGCGCGACGGCACCATTTCCTGTGTAATTGCGACGATATCGAGGGCTTCGGCAATCACATAGCCAATCTCGACCTGGCCATCGGCCAGCCGGAGTACGGCGACGTCGCTTTGGGCGGCCACCAGATCGGCTGCACCCGCAACCCCGGCGAGCGGCAGGATCATATCGTCGATCGACAGCCGCAATTGGCCTGCGGACTGGCGGACCGCGTGACTGCTGGCAAGTTCGACACGGTCGATAATCTCGAGCGGAACGGCTCGACGCTTACCGTCAAGATCCAGGAACAATAGCGCATGGAACCGGGGCGCTTCAGCCTCGGCATGCTGTCCGTCCTGGTCAGCAATCGTCTCACGAACGAAGTGCAAACCGGCCTTCGCAGCGATCCCCGCACAATCGAGCAGCAGCATCGGTCGGCCGCTGTCCGGCAGGGTCTGCCCCGCATAAAGCCCGGTCGCGATGACAGCAGGCGGTGCGGGCTTGATCACCAGTTCCTCGGTATCGAGCACCTCGTCGACGGCGAGCGCAAAACTGCCGCCGGCCACGCTGACGATTGCCATCATTCTGATATCGTCCACCGTGTCGCGCAAGCCAAGCATTCCGCACAACGGCACCAGTGGCAATCGGCGATCGCGGACGGTCGCCACCGGGGTATCGCCTAGCATGTCGACGCGTACGGCATCCCCGCGCACGGTGACGATTTCCTCGATCGATTGACGCGAAATCGCAAAGCGCTGGCCAGCAGCGCCAACGACGATGGTGGAGATGATCGACAGCGTCAGCGGCACATGGATGGCGATGTGCAGGCCCCTGCCCGGATTATTGGTCAGTTCGACGCGGCCGCCAATCTGTTCGATGTTGGCGCGGACGACATCCATGCCGACGCCGCGGCCAGATATTGCGGTAACCTCGCTTTTGCTCGACAAGCCCGGCTCGAAGACGAGATCGAGCTGTGCTCGTTCCGATAGGGCGCGAAGTTCGGCTTCGCTGCGCTGGCCCGTCGACGCCAACTTGGCAATCAGGCGATCGACGTCGATCCCGCGCCCATCGTCGATCACTTCGATGATGATCTGGTTACCGGATTGGCGGGCCGATACGGTGAGGCGACCATTTTCGTTTTTGTGCGCCGCAAGGCGTTCAGCGGGCGATTCAAGGCCGTGATCGACGGCGTTTCGGATGATGTGCACCAGCGGATCGCGCATCATCTCGATCATTTCGCGATCAAGTTCGACGTCGGACCCTTCGATATAAAGCGCCACGCTCTTGCCGAGTTGGGCAGCCGTATCGCGCACCATGCGAGGCAGCGCCGAAAACAGCGCTTCGATCTTCTGCATCCGAGTACGCGTCACTGTATCGCGCATTTCTGCAACGGTGTGTGAAAGTCGGTCGAGCGCTGCTTCGATCGCAGGATCGACCGTTTCGTCGCGCAAGCGCCGGGCGAGTTCGTTGCGGGCAAGCACCATATCAGACATGCCGCTCATCATCAGATCGAGCAGATCGACGCTCAGCCGCACGCTTCGGGTGGCAGCCCGCTGGACGACAGGGCTTGCCCCGATCGTGCTGACGGCTTCGGCATCCTTGTCGAGCGCGGCGATCAGCAGGTCTTCGCCCGAATCGTCGAGCGCGGCGCCCGCATCAATTGCCTCGATAATCTCGCCGATCCGGTCGACAATTGCGAGTACGGCGTTGACCAGCCTGGTGTCTGGCACGCGGTCGCCTGATCGGACGGCGGCGAGCACGTCTTCGGCGGCGTGGCTAAGTCGGCTTAGGCGCGGAAGATCGAGAAAACCGCAGCTTCCCTTCACGGTGTGAACAAAGCGGAAGATCGCATCCAGCCGGGTGCGATCCGACGGATTGGCTTCCCACATCACGATTTCGCCCGAAAGCGCTTCCAGCGTCTCCCGGGTTTCAGCGATGAATTCTTGCAGAAGATCGTCCATGGGCCCCCGATATGCCTGTTCCGGCGGGGCAATTCATGACGACAAGCGGTTAAATTGCGGTTTACCCCGCGCGAAAAGCTGCACCGAACAGCAGAACGGGGGCATCGGGATCGGATACCTGCACTTCCCCGCCGCCTTCCGCGACCAGCGCATGCACCAGATGCGCGGCCGCGGCGCGTGGCGTGATCACCACATCATCGGCTGCCCCCATCAGTGCGGTCCGCAATTCGCTATCGAGTACGATGCGTGGCCCGTCCCCGCGCACGACGATTTCGACGAGGCCATCGACTACCTCAGCACCAATATCGAGCTGCCCACCGCGGATCAGCGCATCACCTGCGATCAGCGCCAGGTTCAGCAAAACCTTGATGGCGGGCTTGGGCAGCACCGAATCCTCGACCAGCCAGCCGAGTTTTACCCGGTGATTATCGCCAAACAGCCCTTCAATCGCCGCGCGCGCTTCCCGCGAATCGACGGTTTCGCCAAACCCACCAGCCGCGCCGAAGGCCAGCCGGAAGAATTTGAGTTTGTTCGCAGATGCTCGTGCGCTTTCCCCGAGCAGTTCGAGGCAGCGGTTGCGCATTTCGGGGTCATGCTCGTCGGCGAGCAGCTCCAGCCCGTTATTCAGGGCACCGACCGGGCTAAGCAAATCATGGCACAGGCGGGAGCATAACAGGCTGGCGAAATCGACCGGGCTGATCGTCATTTACAAAGCGGCTCCAGGTAACGGGAAATTACTCGCGCCCCTCATGGCGAAGCGGGCCCGGGGGCGCAAGGCGCAGTAACGCAGAGGGGGACGGGTTCGAAGCATTCGCGCCACGCTCCACCCTGCCGCACCCGCCACAGCCGAGCCTTACCGCTGCCGATGATTAGCCACAGCGTACCCTCGCCATTGGCTGCCGCGGCGTCACAAGCCGATGGCTCGGCCACGCCGGTAGGGTGCGAATGGTAATGGCCGATCAGCATCGGGCCGCCGCCGCGCATGGCCCGGTAAGCGGTGATCAGCGCGGCTGGATCGATCTCAAATCGAACGGCCGGTTCATCAGCGACATTGGTGCAGGGCTGAACAAGGTCGATCTGCGTTGCAGACCCAAACAACAGTCCACACACTTCGCGATCGGGCGATTGGGCGGCCGCCGCAACGATCCCGTCGAGCAGCGCGCTTGCAATTTCAACAGCGCTTTCCATATCGCTGGCATGGACCGGGGGGCTGAGATTATTCAAGTGCGGATTGCCGGGGTGGCCGATGGCCTTCGCCTCGATCGCGCGCTTGCCGATGCGGCGCCGTCGCTGTCGCGCGAGCGACTAAAGGCGCTGATTACCAGCGGCAATGTGGTCGATGAGCGCGGCGAGGCCAGCCGTGATCCTTCGCGCAAGGCTATTGGCGGCCAGCTGTTCAACGTCACGCTCCCCGCCCCTATCCCGCTCGGCAATGAGGCGCAGGATATCGCGCTGCATGTAGTGTTCGAAGACGACCATCTGATCGTGATCGACAAACCAGCCGGTCTGGTCGTGCACCCCGCCGCTGGCAATCTCGACGGTACGCTGGTCAACGCCCTGCTGCACCACTGCGCTGGGCAGCTTTCGGGCATTGGCGGGGTGGCGCGGCCGGGAATTGTCCACCGGATTGACAAGGATACTTCGGGGCTGATGGTCGCTGCCAAATCGGATGCAGCCCATACTGGGCTCGCCGCCCAGTTTGCGGCACATTCGATTGATCGACGCTACATGGCGATCGTGACCGGCAGGCCTCAGCCGTCCGAAGGGACGATCGACAAGCCGCTTGCGCGATCACCGTCCAACCGCAAAAAGATCGCGATCGTCCAGGGCGGCAAGCATGCCATTACCCATTATCGGATGATCCGGGCGCTTAAGGGCGCGGCACTGATTGAATGTCGGCTCGAAACCGGGCGGACCCACCAGGTGCGCGTCCATATGGCGTCAATCGGTCATGCGTTGCTTGGCGATCCCGTCTATGGCGGCACCAAACAGCAGCACCGTGCGTTGTTGGAAGCGCTGGGATTTCGCCGGCAGGCCCTGCATGCGGCACGTTTGGGCTTCATTCACCCGGTGAATAGTAACGCTTTGTCGTTTGATAGCGAAATGCCATCGGACATGCAGGAACTCTACGATACACTCTATAGTCTAGGTTGAGCTATGGTGCCCGGTTCGGCATTATTCATAGCGAAAAAAGGGAGATTTGATGATGGCAAGCGGCAGCAACGTCCCAGCGACGATCCCCGCCCTGGGCGGCGAGGCAAGCCTCAATCGCTATCTCGCCGAGATCAAGAAGTTTCCGATCCTGGCGCCAGAGCAGGAATATATGCTCGCGAAACGCTTTGAAGAGCACGGCGATACCGATGCGGCCGCCCAGCTTGTAACCTCGCATCTTCGCCTCGTCGCGAAAATCGCGATGGGCTATCGTGGCTATGGCCTGCCCGTCAGCGAACTGATTAGCGAAGGCAATATTGGTCTGATGCAGGGCGTGAAGAAGTTCGAGGCTGATCGCGGCTTCCGCCTCGCCACTTATGCGATGTGGTGGATCCGCGCATCGATCCAGGAGTTCATCCTGCGCAGCTGGAGCCTCGTGAAGATGGGGACCACAGCGGCGCAGAAGAAGCTGTTCTTCAACCTGCGTCGGATGAAGGCGAAGCTCGACGCGTTCGAGGACGGTGATCTGAAGCCCGAGGATCTGGCGAAGATTGCCAAGGATCTGGGCGTCACCGAAGAAGAAGTGACGAGCATGAACCGCCGCATGGCCATGGGCGGCGATACATCGCTCAACGTGCCGATGCGCGAGGATGGCGAAGGCCAGTGGCAGGATTGGTTGCAGGATGATGCCCCGTTGCAGGATGCAGTCGTGGCCGAAGCCCAGGAAGCCGACGTCCGTCACTCGATGCTGGTTTCGGCGATGGACGATCTGAACGAGCGCGAGAAGCATATCTTGACCGAACGCCGACTAACGGACGACCCGAAGACGCTGGAAGAACTCAGCCAGGTTTATGGTGTTTCGCGCGAACGCGTCCGGCAGATCGAGGTGCGCGCCTTCGAAAAGCTGCAAAAGGCGATGATGCGGTTGGCCGGTGATCAGCGCATGCTGGCGGCGTACTAAACAGGTACGATGACGGAACGATCGGGGTTGATTGCAGCCCCCGCTTCATGCGACCCGGTGGATCGATGATCCGCCGGGTTTTTTCCATCGCTGCAAAGGCCGTTATCGGCTTTGTGCTGATATCGCTGCTGTGGGTGGTACTCTACCGCTTCGTGGCCCCTCCCATCACTTTCACGATGATCGGTGATGCGATCGGCGGGCACAGCATCAAGAAGAGCTGGATGCCCTTGTCGCAGATCGACCCCGATATGGCCCGTGCCGCCATTGCGGGCGAGGATTCGCGGTTTTGCACGCATTCCGGGTTTGATCTGGAGGCGATCGAAAAAGCCTACCAACGCAACGCGCGCGGCGGGCGGATTCGCGGGGGCTCCACAATCAGCCAGCAAACCGCAAAGAATGCTTTCCTGATTCAGGGCGGGGGCTATGTTCGAAAGGCGTTCGAGGCCTATTTTACGGTGCTGATCGAGGCGATCTGGGGCAAGCGCAGGATCATGGAAGTCTATCTCAACATCGCCGAGACGGGCATAGGGACCTATGGCGCTAATGCGGCAGCCAAGCGCTATTTTGGCCATGATGCCTCGCGGCTGACACCGTCGGAGGCGGGGCGGATCGCCGCTGTCCTGCCGTTACCAAAGAAACGCGCCGCCATATCGCCACGCGGCTTTACCAAGCGGCATGGCAATTCCATTTCGCGGCGCGTTGGCGTCGTGCGCAATGACGGGCTGGACAGCTGTCTGCGGTAACGGACGGCGCCCCCCGCATCCGATTATTTGTCGGGATCGACGGCTCTCTCGACGGCAGCGCCGGCCTTTTCAGCGCTGTCGCCGACCTTTGTCGCCGCTGAACCGATCGCCTCGGTACGTAGCTGATCATTCGTTTTCTGCGCCATCAGGAAATAGGCGCCGACGGCCACCAACAGAAGTATCGCAAAACCGATGAACAGCCCGGCGCCCGATCCGCCGCGTTCGACGACGATAGTGGTTGGCGATGCGGGTTTATCGGGACCGGAATCCCGCTTGTAATCGACCATGGTTAAGCTCCCTGTACATTGTCGGACTTCAACAAGGCATAGGGGTTAATGTTCCGCTCGATCAGAACGGCAGCTTGAACCCTGGCGGCAATGGCAGACCGCTGGTCATTTTCGCCATTTCGGCACTGGAGGCGGCATCGGCCTTCGCGCGCGCATCGTTCAGCGCAGCGGCGATCAGGTCTTCGAGCATTTGCTTTTCGCTTGGCTGCATCAGGCTGTCGTCGATCGCCACCCCGATGATCCGGCCCTTGGCGGACGCGCGGACCTTCACTAGTCCGCCGCCCGATGCGCCTTCAACCTCGATATGATCGAGATTGGCCTGCGCTTTCTCCAGTTCGGCCTGCACATTCTGCGCCATGGCCAGCATGTCTTCGATACCCTTCATGTCGCACTCCGTTGTTGCATGTTCCATTCGACGATCTCGCTCGCGGGAAACGCTTCAAGCACCGCCTTGACGATCGGCGCCTCACGCACCGCATCAAGCTCGCTTTCGCGCGCCAACGCTTGCGCCTCACGCATGCTTGGGGTGCCGACGACATCCTCGGTCGTGATCCGCCAGTTTTGGCCGGTCAAACGACGAAGCACATCGGCCAGTTCGCGCGGAATGTCTGCCGGGAATGGTTTGGCCGAGCTAAGCACAATCTCCGGCGGTTCAAACCGAACGACACGCCCGGTGAGCCGGAGCTTTTCGGCCAAGCTCATTTCGCGTGCGGTATCGAGCATCCCCAGTACTGCCTCGAAACTGGTAGGGAGCGCCTGTAGTGCGGGATCGCTTCCGATGGCTGAAGGCGCAGGGGCTACAGGTTGTGATGGCGATGTGGGGGCGCCCGGTTGGCCAACGGCGATTCCCTGTTCCGCCAATCGACGGGCCAGTTCACCGGGGTCAGGCAGGCTGGCGGCATGGATCACGCGAAGCAGCGCCATCTCACACGCCTCAATCGGCAGCGCGGCCCGGGCGACCTCTTCATGGCCCTTGAGCAGCAGCTGCCACAGCCGGTGCAAAGCTGCATAGGAAAGCGACGCCGCCCATTCCTCGAGCGCCGCGCGTTCTTCGGCCGACTGCGTCGAATCGGCCTCGGTGCCGAGCTTGGTCAACATCACCGCATGGACCGATTCGAGCAGCGCGCGCAGCACGCCAAGCGGATCGACCCCCAGGTCATATTGCCGCCGCAGCGCCGCCAATGCCCCGCGCCCATCGCCCGCCAGAACCAGCCCGAGCAGCGCGCGCACCGCGCCACGATCCGACAGGCCGAGCATGTCGCGTACAGCATCGGCACGCACGCCGCCGCCTTCCATGCCAGCATGCGCGATTGCTTGGTCGAGGATCGACAGCCCGTCGCGCGCCGATCCTTCGGCCGCACGCGCGATCAGCGCCAGCGCCTCGGGCTCTGCTTCCACGCCCTCAGCGTGCACGACATGCGCGAAATGCGCGGCGAGCTTTTCGCTCGTGATACGGCGCAAATCGAAACGCTGGCAGCGCGACAGCACCGTTACCGGCACCTTGTTGACCTCGGTGGTCGCGAACAGAAACTTCACGTGCGGCGGCGGCTCTTCGAGCGTCTTGAGCAACGCGTTGAACGCGTTCTTCGACAGCATATGAACTTCGTCGATGATATAGATCTTGAACCGCGCCGAGACCGCTGAATAGCGCGAGGCATCGATGATCTCGCGCACGTCATCCACCCCGGTATGGCTGGCGGCGTCCATTTCGATCACGTCGATATGCCGCCCCTCAGCAATTGCGCGGCATGGCTCGCACACGCCGCAAGGATCGATCGTAGGGCCACCTTCGCCATCGACACCGATACAATTGAGCGCTTTGGCGATGAGCCGTGCAGTCGAGGTCTTGCCCACGCCGCGCACCCCGGTGAGCAGGAAGGCATGTGCCAGTCGGCCGCGTTTGATGGCATTACCCAGCGTTGTGACCATCGCATCCTGGCCGATCAGCTCGCTGAAATTCTGCGGCCGATATTTGCGAGCGAGCACGCGGTAGGCTTCAGCCTTTGCGGGCTGCGGGGGTTCGCCAAGATCGAGGAAGGAGTCGGCCATGACCACCTATCTAGGGGCAGGCGCGACGGATGTCGAAGGGGTGTTGGTAAGAGAACTGAGTTGCGCCGCGGCAAAGCCGCGCCGTCGAACGGGCCTCGCCCGTCGGCCGCGCTTGCGCGTCCTTTTTTTAGCCTAGCTGTCAAAATGCGCGCTTCGCGGTGGGAGCCGGGACGACCCGTAGCGAAAATCGTTGTGGCTGCTGCCTTCCGGCCCTGACCAAGTTGGCGACGGCTACGCCCGCCCGACTCCCGGCTCGCATATGGGGGAGTAAGGCGGGCGGATCAAGGTTTAGTAGCGAACGCGGATCGTGCGGCAACGGCGAATGCGGTTTCCGCCTCGATAGGTGACCTTGCACACCCGGCGCGTGCGATAATTATGACGCCAGCGGTTGTTGCTTCGCCAGCCATTATGGCGCGTTACCGTGCGGCGCTGGGTAACGACCACGCGTTCCTGCCGAGTCACGCGTTCTTGGGCGCTGGCGGCCGAGATGGTCGGGATCGGCGTCAGGGCAGAGGCGCCCACAAGTGCGGCTGCGATGAAGGCGATGAATTTCATGGCTATCCTCCTGCGGTGCGGGAAGGCACCAGAGGCGTAATGGTTAGCGGCCCTGCATGTTCCGCGTCTCACGCGGCATCTTCACCGTCAGGCTCTCCCACCCCGCATCGAGCCAGATCTGGCAGGCAAGCCGACTGTTGCGCGTCGCGCCGAGCGCGAGATCGAGCATATCCTCTTCCTCCTCCCGCGCGGGCTTCAGCTTGGCGAAATCATCGGCATCGATGATCACATGGCAGGTCGAACACGCCATCTGCCCCTCGCAGGTGCCTTCGAGCGGCTGGCCATCGGCCTGGGCGATATCGAGCAGCCGGTCGCCGGGCTGACCATCCACTTCCCGCACGGTGCCATCGGTGGCGACAAAGCGAACGCGGATCATGCGACCATTTCCTGTGCAGCGGCAGCGGCAATGATGGCATCGATCGCAGTCATCAATTCTTCCTGTGTCGTATAGCGCCCAAACCCTAGTCGAATGCTCGCCCGCGCCTCTGCCTCGGTCAAGCCCATGGCCTGAAGGACATGGCTGGGCCTGCCCGATCCACTCGCACAAGCCGAGCCCGCCGAAAAGGCGATCGTGCGGCAATCGCTCATCAATCGGGCAACGTCGAGACCGTCGCGGCGCAGGTTCAGATTGCCGTGATAGCGTTGGTTGGTTGACCCATTAATGTGCCAGCCGGGGCCAAAATGCTGGCGCGCGATACCGGCAAGCAGTTCGACATGCGCCTGATCCGCGTTTGCCCGGTTGGCTATCAGTTGCGCCGCTATGCCAAAACCGGCGCATAAGGCGGGCGACAAGGTCCCGGATCGACCAAGTGCTTCCTGCCCGCCGCCGTGTATCAAAGGTTCAAGGGTAACGCCGTCTCGCACCCAAAGCGCGCCGATGCCCTTGGGACCATGGATCTTGTGGCCCGAGACAGCGACCAAGTCGCACGCATCAGGAATCGGCACCCGGCCATAGCCCTGAACGGCATCGCACAGCATCAACGCGCCCGCTGCATGCGCCAGATCGGCGAGCGCCGAGATCGGCTGGATCACCCCGGTTTCGTTGTTCACGAGCATCGCCGCGACCAGCCCGACCCCAGGTGCAATCGCAGCCCGGGCGGCTTCGAGATCGATCAGGCCATCGACGCCGACCGGCAGAATCACCGCCCGCCGCCCCTCCCGTCGCACCGCCTCGACTGTATCGAGCACAGCGGCATGTTCGGTGGCGATCGTCACGATCGAGCCGCTGGTGCCCTTGATCGCCCAGTTCAGCGCTTCGGTCGCACCGCTGGTGAAGGCGAGCGAGCCGCCCGGCGGCAACAGGGCCGAAACCCGTTCGCGCGCCACCTCCACGGCTGCTTTGGCCGCCCGCCCAGCGCTGTGCGACGAATGCGGGTTGGCGTGGCTGTCACGGAGCCAGGGAAGCATCGCCTCAAGCGCTTCGGGCGCGAGCGGGGTGGTCGCCTGATAATCGAGGTAAATCATGCCGCCCGCTTCGATGCATCCTGCGCGACTTCGAGCCAGGCTTCGCGAAAGGCCTCGATCTCTTCGGGCGTGGTGTTCCACCCGAAGCTCACCCGGATCGTGCGGCTGGCAGTATCCTCATCCACGCCAAACGCTGCCAGCGCGCGGCTACGCTTGAGCGTGCCCGACGAACAGGCACTGCCCGCCGATACAGCAAACCCCATCGCATCGAAGCGGATCAGCTGCGCGGCGGAGGAGAGGTTCGGCATCGCAACCGCAAAAACATGTGACGATTGCGCGCCGGGCGCAATGACGTCCCCCGCTGCGTTGAAGATGTCGGTAAGAGCAAATCGCTGATCGACATTGGTATGCCAGCTATCCAATCCACCCGCTTCCAGCGCGGCGGCAAAACCGAGCGCGCCGGGCAGGTTTTCGGTGCCCATCCGATAGCCGAATTCATGCCCGCCAACCGGCTCCAGCACAGCAAGGTCGCGCACCAGCAGCGCGCCGATCCCGGGCGGGCCACCCAGCTTGTGTGCTGACACCACAATCAGATCGGCGTCGGGGAGAGGATACTTTCCAGCCGATTGCGAACAGTCGCTCAGCAGCAACGCGCCGGCGGCCCGGATCGCGTCGATAGCAGCGGGGTGTTGATAGGGGATGATCTGTGTGCCGGTTTCGGAATTGGTTTTCTGCAGCGCCACAATCGGCCGGCCGGACCGATCCAGCAACGAAGCCAGAGCATCACCATCGACCTCGCCGTTCGTAATCGGCACCACCTCAGCCCCCGGCGCCGCGCGGAACACCGCGTCATGTTCCACCGCGCTGACGATCCGCCGCTCGACTTTCGCCCGGTTGAGCGCGATCCACAGTGCCTCGCTCGCGCCGCTGGTAAAAATCAGCTCGCCTGTCCAGCCGAGTGCTGCCTTGATCCGCGCCCGCGCTTCTTCCAGCGCCGCGCGGGCCGCGCGTCCTTCGGCATGGGGGGAAGACGGATTGGACCAGCGCGCCATGCCTTCGGCCACCGCCGCGATTGCCTCTGGGCGTATCGGCGTGGTTGCGGCATGATCGAGATAGATGCGCTTTTTCACGCGGCTAGCCCTAGCCGCCTAGAATGATTGCGCCAAGCGGGCCCTTTCCTCTATAGCCGCGCATCCCGCGTTCGGCGCGCCACCTTGATTGGTCAGCAGGTTTTTCATGCCCGAAGTTATTTTTCCCGGCCCCGATGGCCGTCTCGAAGGCCGTTTCTCGCCCCCACCGCGCCCGCGTGCGCCCGTTGCGATGATCCTTCATCCGCACCCGTCGTCGGGCGGCACGATGAACAACCGGATCGTTCAGGAGCTCTACAAGACCTTCCAGCGGCGCGGCTTTGCCACGCTGCGCTTCAATTTCCGTGGCGTCGGCAAGAGCCAGGGCACGTTCGATAATGGGGTCGGTGAGCTCTCGGACGCAGCAAGCGCGCTCGATTGGGTGCAGAGCATCCACCCCGAAGCATCGACCACCTGGATCGCCGGGGTCAGCTTCGGCGCGTGGATCGGCATGCAGTTGCTGATGCGTCGCCCGGAAATCCGCGGCTTCATCTCGATCGCGCCGCCGGCCAATATGTACGACTTCACCTTTCTCGCCCCCTGCCCCTCATCGGGCATCATCATCCAGGGCGAGGGCGATGAGGTCGTCACCCCGCTGGCGGTGCAGAAGCTTGTCGACAAGCTGCGGACACAAAAGCACATCACCATCCATCACGATGTGTTGCCCCGCGCGAACCATTTCTTCGAGCATGAAATGCCGGAACTGATGGAAAGCGTGGACAATTATCTGGACATGCGGCTGGACCCGAACTCGCCGATCAAATAATATCATCCCATGGCCGACGGGCGCGAGATCTGGTTCGAATATCGTATTCAGGGATCGCGCCTGAAGGCGGTGCCAGTGAACGCGAAAGGCTGGGCAGCGTTGCTGGTGCTCGTCGCCTTTCCGCTGATGGTGACGCTTCCGATTGGCCAGTTGACGTGGGGTCTGGGCCCCGCCCCGTTCGTCATTTCATTGGTAACGTCGCTGACGCTGGTTTTCTTCGCCGTCCGTCACTTGCTCCGCACCCGAGGTCGCGAACGATACTAGAGCGTCCAGATCAACACGTTGCCGAACAAAACGGCTGCCATCACCAGCAGTAGCACACCCTTTTTGCGATCGACATTCTTCGCGATCATCCATCCGCCACCAATCAAGCATGCGAACACAGCCAACATCGCAATTGCAGGCGCGGCGGCGGCGATCGAGCCGAAGAGCGGTGTCATCGTGCGAGTACTGCCGCATAAGCGTCCGGGTCGACGTTACCCCCTGACAGGATGACGAGCATCTCCGGCACTGCGGCGACCTTCCCTGCCAGCAGCGCGGCCAGCGCTACCGCGCCGCCGGGTTCGATCACGAGTCGGAGATAGCGGGCTGCCCAGCGCTGGGCGTCTTCGATCTCAACTTCACTCACGGCAATCCCCGAAACGCCGCGCCGTGACAGAACGTCAAACGTCAACCGCGATACCTCTTTGGTCTGCAGCGAATCACAGGCGGTGGGCGGTGGGTTCGCGCCAACCGGCTCGATCCAGCCCGTTTCGAGCGAGCGTTTCATGTCATCCCAACCTTCTGGCTCGACGACGGTGATCGTCGCGTCGGGCAGCGCCAGCGCGATTCCGGCGGCCAGGCCGCCACCGCCGCATGGCACGATGACCTGAGTCGGCGAAGGCAGCCCCTGCGCCTTCATCTGCGCTGCCGCTTCGATGGCGGCACTGCCCTGCCCCTCGATGATCCAGGGATCGTCGAAACTCGGCACCAGCGCGGCGTTTCGCGCACCCGCCAAACTTGCGGCGATCTTCTCGCGGCTTTCGGTCGCACGATCATAGGTGACGATTTCTGCACCCAGCGCCAGCGTCGCTTCACGCTTCACTGCAGGCGCATCGCTCGGCATCACGATGAGCGCGGGCATGCCTAGCCGCTTCGCGGCCCAGGCAACCCCTTGGGCATGATTGCCTGATGAAAAAGCAACCACGCCCTTACTGCGCGATTCGGTATCGATTGCGGTCAACCGATGCCATGCGCCGCGCAATTTGAACGAACCGATCGGCTGCAGGCACTCCGCCTTGAAGGCAATCGATATACCGTTGAAATCATGGATAAATAACGGGCTTGGCGGCATGACAGCAGCAACCTTTGCGGCAGCATCGCGCACGCCTGCGCGGGTCGGTTGTCGCAAAATTGTCATCAAAAATTCCCCGGCAAACAAATAACTATTTACATGCGCGTCATGCGACCCTATTCGGCCCTTCCGCTGCCCCATGGGACTTCCAACCGCAAGGCAGCTTTTTCGTTTTGTCTCACGACATTTGGAGGTCCCTTGAGTTGCACAAGCATCATAGCG
>NZ_NCGB01000045.1:0-20159 GCF_002278865.1 Sphingomonas sp. 28-62-11
GTCATGATAATTTGGCGGTGACCCGGAGTCTAAGTCAGTAGATTTTGTTTTTTCGACCACTGGAGTCTTATCATCACTGCAAGTGTTGCAGGCCCTCATGCGATTCAAAATGGCCCGGGCGATGCCACCCGCCGGTTTTCCAGTCTATCATTTCGCTGCCACTGAGGTCGACGCTCCTATTTAATTCATCTAAATGATCCAAAAACCATCCGGTCGCCGCACCGGGATTGCCCACTATCCAGTCAAGAGTTCCGAGTGTTGTTTCCCAGTTTAAGAAATTTTGTCTAATTTCCCATTCTGTTTCTGAGTAAAATCCGGACTGATCAGAATAGCCGACGATTTGTTCATTAGGTTGATGTTTTCCATCTCCATTTGTGTCGTAAAACCACATTTGTGAGTCTGAAGTGGCGTGCGGAATACGACTTCCGCCAGCAACAAGATATTGCTCTTATAGAAACAAAGTGCGCATCAACCAACCTCCTCATCAATAGAAATGGGTTCTTATATACAACCAACAGATGATCGAACATGCCATCTGTCGAGTCGAATAATAATGCATATAAGTCTGGGGCCATCAATGGTGTTTTGGGCCACCAGTATGAATTTTTTGAGTAACAGGAAACCCCTGGGATCGATGTTGCAGGTTGCATAGGCCGCCGGAGACGAGCAACAACAAACCGATTCTCCAGCCCAAGATACCAAGGCCCCGTTCCCGTTTTAATGAAACGCCAGATAGAATTCGTCTTACGCTAAATACATGGAGCTTACAAATTGGATGCCAGCCGGTCAAAATCGAACTGCTCCTTTTGCTGTTCTACATCACGATCGGAGGCGATTCGAATAGCAGCGAAAGAGTAAGTCAACTTCCGGTGCGCCGGCTGATCATCCACCCGCCGCCCCTCTCAAGTCGCCACCCGCGCCAACCGCGATTCCAGCGCTGCATTCAGCCGCTCCTTATTAAACGGCTGATCAAACGCGATGCCCGCCTTGCCATCAGGGTTCGACATCACGTCGGCGTCGATCAGCTGGTTGTCGATGATCTCGATACCGATCCCCACCGGGAATTGCGCATGGCGGTGCCGCGCGGGCTTGCCCGGTTTTTTGGGCAACCTCGATCAACATGAGCGCTCAAAGGCCAAAAATCTCCCGCGAAAATCTTATCTCACAACGGGCATAACGTGCTTTCGAGATAAATTCCCCGACCTGGGAACTTTTTCGTTCAACATCAGTTTTGTGCCTGCCGTCACAAAGGGATTCCCGGGCGGGAGGGGATTTATCGCTATGTCGCACTCACGCCACCTGCCGCGCTGATGGCCGTCATTCTCGTCGTGGAAGACGATAGCTTCATCCTCGAAAATCTTGGATGGATGATACAGGATTTGGGGCACAATTCCCTGCTAACGAGCGACCTTGCCGGCGCGCTCCTCCATCTGGTTGCCCCGCATCATATCGATGTTCTGTTCGTCGATATCCGCCTGAATGCATTGGTGCTCGGCGGCTACGACGTTGCCAATCAGGCGATCATCCTTAGACCCGATCTGTCGGTGCTCTACACCTCAGGAAGCACGCATAGCGATGAGATGACGCAGCGCTTCGTCCCGGGCGGGCGCTTTCTGCAAAAGCCCTATTCTCCGGCGCAACTCGGATCATCGATCGGCGCGCTCATTCACTAGGATTTCTCCCCTTCTTCACGGCTTTGAAACTGCCAAGGCCAAACACCGGTTCAGGATTTTCATCATCGTTCCACCGACAGAAGCGGACGTACGGGGCAAAGTTTTCGATGCTCCCGGCAGTAAGGCACGGCAGACGGAGGAGTCGATCGTCAAAGCCGACGCACTCCAGAGCGCCATCTTCAACAGTGCCAATTTTTCCAGCATCGCCACCGATGCCAAAGGCGTGATTCAGATCTTCAATGTCGGGGCAGAGCGAATGCTCGGTTACGCGGCAGCCGAGGTGATCAACACGGTGACGCCGGCCGATATTTCCGATCCGCAGGAACTGATCGCACGGGCGCAGGCGCTGAGCGTCGAATTGGCAACTGACATTACGCCGGGTTTCGAGGCCTTGGTGTTCAAGGCTTCCCGCGGCATCGAAGACATTTATGAGCTGACCTATATCCGCAAGGACGGCACCCGCTTTCCGGCGGTTGTCTCCGTCACCGCCCTGCGCGACGTGCAGGAAATGATCATCGGCTATCTGCTGATCGGTACCGACAACACCGCGCGCAAGCTGATCGAGGAAGAGCAAAAGCAATCCGATCAGCGGTTGCGCGATCAGCAATTTTACACGTGATCCCTGATCGAATCGAACATCGACGCACTGATGACGACCGATCCGGCGGGCATCATCACCGACGTCAACAAGCAGATGGAGGCATTGACGGGCTGCACCCGCGATGAGCTGATCGGGGCGCCGTTCAAGGATTGCTTTACCGATCCCGGTCGAGCGGAGGCAGGGATCAAACGCGTCCTTAGCGAGAAATCGGTGACGGACTATGAACTCACCGCGCGCGCGCGGGACGGCAAACAGACCATGGTTTCGTATAATGCGACGACCTTTTACGATCGCAACCGCACCTTGCAGGGTGTTTTCGCCGCCGCGCGCGACGTTACCGAACGCAAGCGGTTCGAACGCGAGTTGCAGCAAGCCAAAGCGGCGGCTGAGAGCGCCAGCCGGACCAAGTCCGACTTCCTGGCCAGCATGAGCCATGAGATCCGAACGCCGATGAACGCAATCATGGGCATTGCCGATCTGCTGGCGAAGACCCCGCTCTCACCCGAGCAGGACAAATATGTTCAGATATTTAGGCGTTCCGGCGACAATCTGCTGAACCTCATCAACGACATTCTGGACCTTTCCAAGGTCGAGGCATCGCAACTCGATCTGGAGCGAACCGGCTTTTCGCTCAGCGATCATCTGGAGAAGGTGATCGAAATGGTGTTGCCCCGCGCCCATGAAAAAGGCCTCACCCTGGCGTATGAAATCGCGCCAGCGGTCAGCAACGATCTGGTCGGTGACCCGACCCGCCTGCGGCAAGTGCTGCTCAACCTGCTCGGCAACGCGATCAAATTCACCGAGACGGGCAAGGTTTCCTTGAAGGTGGAGCCCGATCAGGATCGTGCCGTGCCAACCGCGTTGCGCTTCACCGTTACGGATACAGGGATCGGGATTGCCGCCGATAAGCTCGCCAGGGTGTTCGAGCGTTTCACCCAGGCGGATTCTTCAACAACACGCCGGTTTGGTGGCTCCGGCCTTGGGTTGACGATCTCCAAACGGTTAGTGGAATTGATGGGTGGACGCATCTGGGTCACCAGCGAGGTCGAGCGGGGAAGCGCGTTTGGTTTCGCGGTTCCATTTGAAATTTGGGCTGCTGCCGATCGGCCCGTCAGCGCACCGATCGGCGCCGATGACGATTCGCCGCTCCATCCGCTGCGTATCCTGATGGCCGAGGATTCCCCCGATAACACCACGATCGCCTTGGCGTATCTCGAGGATACGCCTTATCAGGTCGATGTCGCCGAAACCGGGGCAATTGCCTGTGAGATGTTCAAGGCGGGCCATTATGATCTGGTGCTGATGGACCGGCAAATGCCGGTGATGGACGGATTGACCGCGACACGAACGCTTAGGGCTTGGGAAAAAACCAATGGTCGGCGGCCAACGCCAATTATTGCGTTAACAGCCTCTGCCTTGAAAGGGGATCGGGAGACGTGCCTCGCGGCAGGATGCACGGCTTATTTGACCAAGCCAATCAAGCAGGATGTGTTGCTTCAGGCGATCAGACATTATTCCGCGCCTGGATACGCAGTTTCACGAGACGAAGATCAGCCGGATGCAGCAGAATCACGGGCTGAGCGGCGATTGGCGGCACGAATTCCCGCCTATCTCGAAAACTGCCGGCAAAATGTCATCGCAATGCACGACGCCCTCGACCGATCCGATTTCGGCGCCGTGACGATCCTTGGCCATAACATGCGCGGATCAGGTGGCGGTTTCGGTTTCCCGGCAATCACTGATTTTGGCGCGGGTATCGAAATTGCTTCTCAAGGCGAAAATCGTCGCGAAGTCCGAACGCTTCTTGGAGGGTTGTCCAGCTATCTCGACAGCGACAGAATCGCTGTTTGACACCAACGCGGTAGATCGCGTGCTCAACTTATCGAATAGCGCTGGCCGATGTAATCCGTCCCAACAACCGCCCCGCTCAGGCCGCCAACCGTGCCAACCGCGATTCCAGCGCCGCATTAAGCACATCGGTATTGAACGGCTGATCGAACGCTATCCCCGCCTTGCCGTCGCGGTTCCACATCACGCGGGCGCTCAGCATCTGGCCTTCGATCACTTCGATTTCCAGCGGGGTGTTCTCCGCATTGCGGCCGAAATCGATGCCGTCGATCATTGCGCCGGTGGTGGAGATGTTGCGGATGCGCACTTCGCCCTCAACATCGCCGATCCGCAGGATCGCGGAGCGCATGACGGTGGTGCGCTGGCTGCGGCTGGTTTTGTAGCCGATGGCAGTTGCCATGCCGCCGCCATCGGTGAGCAGCTTGATCACATCCTCCGCCAACAGCGGGCGACCATAGACGAAGCCCTGGATATGACTGCAGCCCAGCTCGCGGATCAGTTCGATCTCGTCCTGCGTTTCCACGCCCTCGGCGGTGGTTTCCATCTGCATCGTCTTGGCAAGCGTGACGATCGCCTTGATGATCGCGGCGTTGCGATTGCCCGCCTGGGCCGCCCCGCGCACGAAGCTCTGGTCGATCTTGATCTTGTCGAACGGCGCGCTGCGCAAATAGCCGAGCGAAGAATAGCCGGTGCCGAAATCATCGAGCGCCAGCCGCACGCCGATCGCCTTCAACGCCTTGAACATCGCCTCCGACGATGCCGATTCGTCAAGGAACACGCCTTCGGTAATCTCCAGCTCGAGCCGCCCTGGCGCGATCCCGGCCTTGGCCAGCGCGCTGTTGACGATGCCGGGCAGCGCAGGGTTGGCGAACTGAATGGGGGAGACGTTCACGCCGACGCGCACATGGCGGGGCCATTTCGCGGCATCGAGGCAGGCCGTGCGGAGCACCCATTCGCCGATCGATTCGATCAGCCCGCAATCCTCCGCCACCGGAATGAAATCGGCGGGCGAAATGCCGCCACGGGTGGGGTGTTCCCAGCGCAAAAGCGCCTCATACCCCATGATCCGCGCGCTTTCGGTGCAGACGACCGGCTGATAGACGAGGTGGAACTGGTTCTTGACGAGCGCGTGGCGCAGATCATCCTCCAACTGCTTGCGGTTCTGCGCGCCGTGGAGCAGTTCTTCGCGATAGAAACGGTGGACGCCGCGGCCATCGGCCTTGGCGGCATAAAGCGCGAGATCGGCATTGCGGACGAGCGTTTCCGAATCGGCGCCGTCGCGCGGGGCAATCGCGACGCCGATCGAACAGCCGATCGAAATCGTGTTGCCGTCAATCGCATAGGGTTGCGACAATGCCGCGATCACTGACCGCGACATATCCGACAAGGTCTCGACGCTGTCCTCGTCGGGCAGCACGACCTGGAATTCATCACCGCCGAGCCGCCCGACCAGCCCGGCATCGCCAATCGTCCGCATCAGCCGCTGCGCGACCTGTTTCAGCAGCGCGTCGCCGATCTGGTGGCCGAGCGTGTCGTTGACGACCTTGAACCGATCGAGATCGAGCAGCAGCAACGATGTGGGCCGGTAATGCGTGCTCGGCTGGCTTAGCGTCTGATCGAGCGAGACGCGCATGCGCTGGCGGTTGGCCAGCCCGGTCAACCCATCGAACAGCGCAAGCTTGGTAATCTCGGCCTCCGACCGGCGCTTTTCGGTCAGATCATTGCCGCTGCCGATAAAGCCCTGGAACTTGCCCTGCGCATCGATCACTGGACGGCCTGACATGGACCACCAATTGTCGCTGGTGCCGAACGCTGCTGGCCGCACCGGATAATCCGAAAAGCCCGTCCTGGACGACAAATGGAAGCCCAGGGTCCGTTCGGTGCCCGGGCTGACATTGTCGATCTTGAAGATTGTGTTCAGCGGCTGGCCGATTGCGGGCTGATCCGGACCGGATACCGCAAGCGCGACCTTGGGCGATAGATAGGTGATTACGCCGTCGCGGTCGGTTTGCCAGAACCAGCCGGTCCCCTGGGTTTCATATTCATGGACCAGCCGGGCCGCGAGCATGCCCTCGGCCACGTCGCGGCTTTGGTGAATTGCGTGCGCGCTATCCATCAGCGCCAGGCGGCGGGTCGCCATGCCCAGGCATACCAGGCAACCACAGGCAATATAGGTGCCAACGCCGGGCCCCGCCAGGATCGCGATCATCACCACAATCCCCGCCGCATAGCTGAGCAACGCGGCCCGAACCGGGTGCAGCGCCATCGCCGTCACCCCGATCGCCCCGAGCACGGCGACAAAACAGCCCAGTTCCATGCGATTGATGCTGAGCGCGCCCGATTCCCACAACAGGCTGGTCAACAACGCGCCAAGCCCGGCCCCGTAGATCACGGCCAGGCGGACATGACGAAAGGGTTGCCAATGGCTGGTTGGCGGGCACTTCAGCAGGATCAGCGCCAGCAGGCCGAGCGCGATGACCGCGCTGCCCTCCAGCACGATCCGTTCGATCATATCGATGCGTTCGGCCAGAATCACCGATGTTGCAATTGTGGTAACGGCGGCCACCTGCAGGATGAAGGCAACCGTCCAGGCGAGGCTCAATTGGGCAATGGTCGATGCGAACGTGATCGATTCGCTCTCGGTGTGATCGCTGTTGAGTGCCAGCGCCTGCCAAAGCCCGCGTTGCGGCCCCTTTGGCGGGCGTTTGCTTGATCGGCCAATCGTCATGGCGCATTCGTAATGCGCAGAGCGTTTAACTTCGGTTATCAAGGGCGTGGACCGCAGAAGCATCTCAGCAATATTCGCGCGGCTTGGCCATGCGGGCCGGGCTCGATATGACGACGGCAATACCGATGTCACCGGGGGCGACCATGACCGTAATTATCCGCGAAGCCGATTTGATCGAAACCGTGGCCGATGCGCTGCAGTTCATCAGCTATTACCACCCGATGGACTATATCCGGGCGCTCGGTGCGGCATATGAGGCGGAGCAAGGCCCGGCCGCGAAGGACGCGATCGCCCAGATCCTCACCAATTCGCGGATGTGTGCCGAGGGGCACCGGCCGATCTGCCAGGATACCGGCATCGTCACCGTGTTCGTCAAATGGGGGCAGGCGTGTCGGCTCGAGTCCGACAAGTCGCTGCAGGAAGTGATCGATGAGGGCGTCCGCCGCGCCTATCTGCACCCCGACAACAAGCTGCGCGCCTCGATCCTCGCCGATCCCGCCTTCACCCGCCGCAACACGCGCGACAATACGCCAAGCGTGCTGCACGTCGAAATGGTGCCCGGCGCCAAGGTGTCGATCGACGTCGCGGCCAAAGGCGGCGGCAGCGAAAACAAGAGCAAGTTCAAGATGATGAACCCCAGCGATTCAATCGTCGACTGGGTGCTGGAGATGCTGCCGCAAATGGGCGCTGGCTGGTGTCCGCCCGGGATGCTCGGCATCGGCATCGGCGGGACAGCGGAAAAGGCGATGCTGCTCGCCAAGGAATCGCTGATGGGGCCAATCGATATGGCGCAGCTGAAGGCGCGCGGGGCCAGCAACGATATCGAGGCGCTGCGGATCGAGATTTACGACAAGGTCAACGCGCTCGGCATTGGCGCGCAGGGGCTGGGCGGGCTTTCGACGATTCTCGATGTGAAGATCGTTGATTGGCCGACGCATGCAGCATCGAAGCCCGTCGCGATGATCCCCAATTGCGCCGCCACCCGCCACGCGCATGTGACGCTCGACGGATCGGGGCCGGCCTATCTCGAGCCGCCCAAGCTGAGCGACTGGCCCGATGTGCACTGGACGCCCGACAAGGCCGCGATCCGCGTCGATCTCGATACGCTGACGCCCGCCGATGTGCAGGGCTGGAAGCAGGGTGACCGGCTGCTCCTGAACGGCAAGATGCTCACTGGTCGCGACGCCGCGCACAAGCGGATCAAGGACATGCTCGACAAGGGCGAGAAGCTGCCGGTCGAGTTTGCGGGCCGCGTGATTTATTATGTCGGCCCGGTCGATCCGGTCGGCGATGAGATTGTCGGACCGGCGGGCCCCACCACCGCGACGCGGATGGACAAGTTCACGCGGATGATGCTCGACCAGGGCCTGCTCGCGATGGTCGGCAAGGCGGAACGCGGCGCGGACGCAACCAAGGCGATCGCCGAGGCGAAGAGCGCCTATCTGATGGCGGTTGGTGGGGCGGCCTATCTCGTCGCGCGCGCAATCAAGGGATCGCAGGTGGTCGGCTTTGCCGATCTGGGGATGGAGGCGATCTACGAATTCGAGGTGGAGGATTTCCCCGTGACAGTCGCGGTCGATAGCGAGGGGAACAACGTCCACCAACTTGCGCCGCTGGTGTGGAAGGAGCGGATCGCGAAGGAAAAGCTGCTCGAAGGGGCATGATCGGCGCCGGGGCGCGTTATTTCGCGATTGTCTTCAGCATCGCCTTTGTCTTCGGCACGGTGCGGACGGTCTGGCTTGCGCCCGCGATCGGCGCGACAGCGGCGGTGCTGGTGGAGTTGCCATTGATCTTGGCCGTCAGCTTTGGGGCCGCGCGCCACATCATTGCGCGTCGGGTGATCGCGACCCAAGGCGCGGCATTAGGGGCAGGTGCCGTGGCGTTTGCGCTGCTGATGATCAGCGAAGCCGGGCTTGCGGTCCTCTTGTTCGGCCAGTCGATCGGCGGGTGGTTTGCATCGCTTTGGCAGGTGCCGGGGGTGATCGGCCTGGCGGGACAAATGGTGTTCGCGCTGATGCCGTGGTTGGTGGTCTGCGGGATCCGGCTGCGCCGGTAATCCTTCAGCGCTCGCCCGCAACCATTATTTCTTCCACCGCATTGAAGGCCGATCGTGGCCCGATGGGCGCGTCGTCGGCCACTGCGGTGGTGAAGAACGCCACCCCGCGCCGCGTGGCCGGATCGATCCACAGACCCGATCGCAGGCCGTATGCTTCGCCCGCATGGCCGATCCGCATGCGCCCGTCGCCGAACAGATCGTCGCGGCAGGCGGGCGGGTTGCCTGGCAATGCGAGGATCATCACGCCTAGCCCATAGCCGCAGAAAATCCCGCCCTCGATATCGCCATTGCGGCCGTCATAGCGCCATTGCGGGGTCGCCATTACCGCGATGCTTTGCGGGGACAGGAAGCCGCGTGTCTCGCCTGACAGGACCATGCCGAGCCGCGCGAGATCAGTCATGCCGATCCGCATGCTGCCTTGCGGGCCGAAGAGTGCGCCGTTGCGGGCGAGGGTGTAGCGCGACAGATCGCAACTGCCGTCCTTTGCCGCGCCGCCGGGGCAGGCGGGGCGCTGGCCGTGGAGATCGTCGACGGCGACTACCCCCGTTGATCGATAGAGAACGACCGCGCGGCGAACGGCCCGGTCGCTGCAAGTCGTCCAGTTGAAGCACGCGTCGATCTTGAGCGGGGTAAACACCAGTCGCGCCATCAATCTGTCGAACCGCTCGACGGTCGCGCCCTCCATCACCGCGGCGACGATGCCGAAATTGAGGTTGGCATAGCTGAAATAACTGCCCGGGGCGTGGGTGGCATCCCACGGCCCCGTCTTTGTCAGGTGCGCGGGCAAATCATCGTCGAGCGCGAGCACATAGCCTGCCCCGTCGCGGACGCCTGCGGTGTGCGACAGCAACTGTCGCAGCGTCACCGGCGTATCGGCAAAGTCGGGGTTGCGGAGCGTCCAGCCGAGATAGGCGGATACATCACGGTCGAGATCGAGCTTTCGCGCCTCGACGAGCCGCATTACCCCCAAAGCCACCGCGAGTTTGGATATCGACGCGATCCGCACCGGATCGTCCGCCCGCACCCGCCGCCGTTTGGCGCGGTCGGCGAGGCCGTGCGCGCGGGCGGCGACAATCCGGTCGCCGTCGAACGCCACCCGGGCGCGGGCGACCTGAGGCGGGAAGGCAACGGCGCTTGCCGATAGCAGCAGGGCGAGAAACATCATCGCGCGATGCTAGGCATCGTAACGGTCGATCGGCAAGATGCCGGGGCTGTCGCGCGTTACGGTATTTTGGGTAGCGCGGGTTGCGACCGCGCGGTGGCTATGACAGGGGGCGGCATGATCGTTCGCGTGCTTCGCTTGGCCGGAAAACTCCTCTTCTTTGCCGTGATCGGGCTGTGCCTTGCGCTCAACATCGTCCCGCATTTTCTTGATGCGATTTATTATCGTGGGCCGGTGAGCGCGCATTTTGATGGTGCGCGGTTCCGCAATCCTGATCGCGACGACGAACTGCGCGCAGCCCCCCAAGCGTCCCGCTCAAGCGTCATCTGGCGCACGCTCACCGGGGGCGGTGGCGCGATGAGCCCAGCCTGGCCTGATCACGTCACGGTGACCCCGCATGCTCTTCCGGCGCGAGTGGCGGGGCAGGAGATGATCGTTACCTGGGTCGGCCACGCGACGGTGCTGGTGCAGACCCAAGGCCTCAACATCCTGACCGATCCGATCTGGTCGCACCGGGCAGGGCCGCTTGGGTTCGGGCCGGGCCGGGTGGCGGCACCGGGGATTGCGTTCGACAAGTTGCCGAAGATCGATCTGATCCTCGTCAGCCATAATCATTTTGATCACATGGATCTCGCCACGTTGAAAAAACTGTCGGACCGGGATCGGCCCCTGATCGTCTCGTCGCTTGGAAATGACGGGGTGATCGAGCAAGCGGGGGTGCCGGCGCGCACGCTTGACTGGGGCGGGCGGCTGACGGTGCGGCCGGGTGTGGAGGTGATCGTCACGCGCAACCACCATTGGAGCACGCGCTGGATCAGCGACCGCAACCGGGCCTTATGGTCAAGCTTTGTCGTGCGCCTGCCCGGGGGCAATGTGTTTTTTGCCGGCGATACCGGCGCCGGTGATCTACGTTGGGCGGATGAAGCGGCAAGCTATGGCCCGGTTCGGCTCGCACTGATCCCGATCGGTGCGTTCCGCTTTTTCGAAGGCCAGATGTCGAGCGCCAGCCATATCGGCCCCGTTGATGCGGTGGAGGTGGTGCGGCGGCTGGGCGCGTCACGATCGATCGGCATTCATTGGGGCACGTTTCGCCTGAGCAGCGAGGGCTATTTCACGCCGCCTCGATTGCTCGCCGCCGCCATGGCCTGCACCGGCCAGCGTGGCCGGTTCGATACCGTGCGGATGGGCGAACCGACGCGAATTGCGTCCTACGCGTCCCCGGCTGGGACGCCAGCGATGCCCCGGGCGGCGTTGTTGCGCTGTCTTGATACACCGCAAGTGCGCGTAATGCGGTAGGATATGATCGGCAGACGAGTCGCGGGGTGTGCGACGCGTGAGTGTAAGCGAGGGTGTTGTGCAGGTAGCGGAATCGGCTTTTGACAGCAGACGGCATGAAACCACGCTCGATCGTGCCGGGCTGGCGATTGCGACCGGGGGCATCATCGGCGGGGCGTTTGCATCAGGGCTGGCTGCGATGGGGGCAACAGCGGGGCCCCTTGGCTTGGCGTCCGCCTTTTTCCTTGGATCGTTGCTCTGCGCGCTGGCGATCACGGCGGTGGCCACGCCGGTCTGGATTTTCATGCACCTATCGGGCCGCCGCCGTGCTGGTCATGCGGCGATGGTCGGTGCCGCGACGGGATTCATCGTGTTCGTTTTTGCCCAGACCTATGGTTTTGGGTTGTTCGATGCCCCGCCCAGCGACATTCAGACGCTGTTGTTCCGCTGGGCGAGTGCCGCCGCCACCAGCGTGTTGCTGGCGGCAGTGGCGGCAGTGATTGGCATCATCATGTGGTTCGTTGCGTATCGATCGGTAGAGTAGAATAGCTTTCATTTTTGAAGGCATTGTTCTCCCGCGAACGCGGCAGCCCAGGGCCTCGAAGGCTGCAATCAATTACTCTTGGGGCCCCGTGTTCGCAGGGGAATGGCAAAGCTTCACTCTACCTGAAACCTAGAAAGCGCTCACGCCTTGCCGGGTATGAACTTGAGCGCGGTGCCGTTCATGCAGTAACGCTTGCCCGTCGGCGCGGGGCCGTCATCAAACACATGGCCCAGATGCCCACCGCAGCGGCGGCATTCGACTTCGACGCGTTCGAAGCCAAGCAGCGTATCGGTTTCGGTATGGATTGCCTTGGGCAGGTGCTGAAAGAAGCTCGGCCACCCGGTCCCGCTGTCATACTTCGCCTTTGACGAAAACACCGGCAGCGCACAGCCGGCACAGGCGAAGATGCCCGTGCGGTGCTCATCCAGATAAGGGCTCTTGCCGGGCGTGTCGGTTGCTTCCTGGCGAAGCGTGCGGAACTGAGCGGGGGTCAGCCGCTTCTTCCATTCGGCCTCGCTCAAATTGATCTCATACCGGCGCTTCACCGCCGCCGCAGCGCCTGAGGCGGCAGCGGCGGCAGTGGCGATGGCAATCGTCGATGCAGTCAAAAAGGTGCGGCGGTTCAGGTTCATGTCGGTGCTCCGATGGGTCGTGCCGAGTTACGCATTACCCTGTGGCGCGGATGCATGGCCAGCCCCGCCGACCCCGATTCAGGCAGGCCCCATCCGGAACGCGCACAGCTTGTTGCCGTCGAGATCGCGGAAATAGGCGCCGTAGAACGCCTGCGGGCCTTCATCGCCACGTAGTCCCGGCGGGCCTTCGCACGTGCCACCGAGTTCGAGCGCCTTGGCATGCAGCGCATCGACCTTGGCGCGGGTATCCACCGTCAGCGCGATCATGTTGCCGTTGCCAACCGTCGCGGCGTTCTTGTCATAGGGCAAGGTAACGGCAACGCCGGGCTTGTCCCAGCTTGTGCCCCACATCGTGAAACCGCCGAGTTCATCGCCAAATTCCATGATCCGCCCCGCCCCGATGCTGCCCAGCAGCCCATCGTAAAAGCCCCGCGCCGCATTGATGTTGTTTGTGCCCAAAGTTGCATAGCCAATCATGCCAATTCTCCCTCTTGGCGGGGCGGCACGAGTCGCGCGCGCCCACTTGTTCTTTTTATGTTCTGCAGCGTTGCCGGTCAATCTGGAATAGCGCCACGATGCCCAGATCGATTGCACGCAGCGCGCGCGTGCCCCATATGTTCCGTCATGGCCATCCAGATTCGCACCAGCCTCGACGAGCCCGAAACCGGCATCAGCTTCGTGCCGCACCGGCCCGAACGCCCGCCCAAGCTGGAAGGCGGGCGACCCTTCGTTCTGTCATCCGATTATCAGCCTGCGGGCGACCAACCGACCGCGATCAAGGAGCTCACCGAGGCGGCGCTGGCTGGCGAACGCGATCAGGTGCTGCTGGGCGTGACGGGCAGCGGCAAGACCTTCACCATGGCGAAGGTGATCGAAACACTGCAGCGCCCGGCGCTGATCCTGGCGCCCAACAAGATCCTGGCGGCGCAGTTATACGGTGAATTCAAAAGCTTCTTTCCCGACAACGCGGTCGAATATTTCGTCAGTTACTATGATTATTACCAGCCCGAAGCCTATGTCGCGCGGTCCGACACCTATATCGAGAAGGAATCCTCGGTAAACGAGGCGATCGACCGGATGCGCCATTCGGCGACGCGCGCGTTGCTGGAGCGGGATGACGTGATCATCGTGGCGTCCGTAAGCTGCCTTTACGGTATCGGCTCGGTCGAAACCTATTCGGCGATGATCTTTGACCTGAAAAAGGGCCAGGTGGTCGATCAGCGCGAGATCGTGCGCAAGCTGGTGGCGCTCCAGTATAAGCGCAACGACGCGGGGTTCTCGCGCGGCAATTTCCGCGTGAAGGGCGACACGCTGGAGATTTTCCCGTCGCATTATGAGGACACCGCCTGGCGCGTCTCGTTCTTCGGTGACGATATCGAGGAGATTGTCGAGTTCGATCCGCTGACCGGCAAGAAGGTGGCGAGCCTCGATTATGTCCGCGTCTTCGCGAACAGCCATTACGTCACGCCAGGCCCGACGCTGAAACAGGCGATGGAGGCGATCAAGTTCGAGCTGTCGGAGCGGCTGAAGGAGCTGGTGGGTGAGGGCAAATTGCTCGAAGCGCAGCGGCTGGAGCAGCGCACCAATTTCGATCTCGAGATGATCGCGGCGACGGGCAGTTGCGCGGGGATCGAGAATTATTCGCGCTTCCTGACCGGGCGCATGCCGGGCGAGCCGCCGCCGACATTGTTCGAATATCTACCCGAAAACGCGCTGCTGTTCGTCGATGAAAGCCATGTCACGATCGGCCAGATCAACGGCATGTCGCGCGGTGACCATCGTCGCAAGCTGACGCTTGCCGAATATGGCTTTCGCCTGCCGAGCGCGATCGACAACCGCCCGTTGCGCTTCAACGAATGGGAGGCAATGCGGCCGCAAACGACCTATGTTTCGGCGACGCCCGGCAGTTGGGAAATGGAGCAGACAGGCGGCGTGTTCGCCGAACAGGTGATCCGCCCGACCGGCCTCATCGATCCTCCAATCGAGATCAAGCCGGTGGAAGATCAGGTGCAGGACCTGATCAACGAGGCCCGCAAAACCGCCGAGATGGGATACCGCACGCTGGTGACGACGCTGACCAAGCGTATGGCGGAGGATCTGACCGAGTTCATGCACGAGGCGGGGCTGAAAGTCCGCTACATGCATTCGGACGTGGAGACGCTTGAGCGTATCGAGCTGATCCGCGACTTGCGGCTGGGGGTGTATGACGTGCTGGTCGGCATCAACCTGCTGCGCGAAGGGCTCGATATCCCGGAATGCGGGCTGGTCGGGATCTTGGACGCCGACAAGGAAGGGTTCCTGCGCAGCGAAACATCGCTGATCCAGACGATCGGCCGCGCCGCGCGCAACGTCGACGGGCGGGTGATTTTGTATGCGGACCGCATCACGGGCTCGATGGAACGCGCGATGAACGAGACCGGGCGCAGGCGGGAGAAGCAGCTGGCGTATAACGAGGCGCACGGCATCACCCCGACGACGATCCGCCGCAACATCGGCGACATCATCCAGGACGTGGCGAGCCGCGATCAGGTGACGGTCGAGATCGATGAGGACCGCCCCCACATGGTTGGCCACAATCTGCGCGCGTATATCGAAGAGCTCGAAAAGAAGATGCGCGCCGCGGCGGCGGACCTCGAGTTCGAGGAAGCAGGGCGGTTGCGCGACGAAATCCGGTCACTGGAGGCGGAAGAGCTGGGACTGCCGGTCGATGAGCGGAAAGCACCGGTGATGGGGCGCTCGAACGAGGGGAAACCCGGCACGCGCAAGACGCGGTATGGCAAAAGCCAGAAGATGCGCGCCGGGATGGCGGGGAGTAGTAGGCGGGCGCGGTAATTGTGTTTTCTTACAGGCCCCACACCGCCTGACGGGATTGCGCGGTTCAGTTCACCAGTGTATTGCATAATCAATACACAAGCAGTCCGGAGAGTCGCCATGAAGCGTGCAATTGCCCTCTCGTTGAGCCTCGCCGTGACGGCACTCGCATTACCGGTCGGTGTCAGCGCGCGATCCAATCCATCGGCGACCTCGGCCGCCGTCACCGCGCCCGGCCGCCCGGCCGAGCAAATCAAGCTCGACGCGTCACGCAAGCCTGCCGAAGTCCTCGCCTTCGCAGGGCTGAAGCGCGGCATGAAGGTGGCCGATATCATGGCGGGCGCTGGCTATTATACCGAGATCATGGCGCGGGCGGTGGGGCCGAAGGGGCGGGTGACCGCGTTCGAGCCGGTGCAGTTCATGCCGACCGATGACAAGGGCAAGGCGATCTGGTCATCACTGATCGCGCGCAACCCGAACGTCACCCAGACCGCCTATCCGTTCGACGCGTTCACCGCGCCTGCGAACAGCTTCGATTTCACCATGCTGCATCTCTCGTATCACGACCTGTATTGGGAAAGCGCACAGTTCAAGGTGCCGCGCACTGATCCGGCGGCCTTTGTCGCGATGTTGTTCAAGGCGACCAAGCCCGGCGGCATCGTCACGGTGATTGATCATGTCGGTGCCAGCGGCGATACCCGCGCGGTGGTGGACAAGCTCCACCGGATCGACCCCGCCGTGGTGAAGGCAGATTTCCTCAAAGCGGGCTTTGTGCTCGACGGCGAAAGCGATCTGCTGAAGGTAGCCGCCGATGATCACACCAAGCTGGTGTTCGACCCCGCTGTGCGCGGCAACACCGATCGGTTTGCGTTCCGGTTCAGGAAACCGAAGCGTTAAGCAGCGCAACGCCGTTAATCGTCCGCGATCAGGCTCGTCTTCTTCGTATCAGGCAGCAGCAGAAAGCCGATCGTCGCCATGCCGATCACCGCGGTAACATACCAGTAAAAGCCTGCCTCCAGGTGCAGATCCTTGAATTTCAGCGCGACATATTCGGCCGTCCCGCCAAAAATCGTGTTGCCCAGCGCATAGGGCAGCGCCACGCCCAAGGTGCGCAGATGCGCAGGGAATAGCTCGGCTTTGATGAGCCCGCTGATCGATGTGTAGGCGCTCAGCAGCATCAGCGGCACCAGAATGATCGAAAACGCCGTCACCGCATCGGTGGTTGCGGCCAAGGTGCTGAACACCGGCACCGATACCGCGATCCCGCCGAACCCGAATAGCAGCAACATCGGTTTGCGCCCGAACCGGTCTGAGAGGTGCCCGAAGAATGGCTGGCTGAGCATGAACACCACCAGCGCCATCGTCATGATCTCGGTAGCGGCCTGGCGCGGGAAGCCGCTCGTGTTGACCAGGAATTTCTGCATGTATGTGGTGTAAGCGTAGAAGGCGCAGCTGCCGCCGCCGCTGATCGCCGCGACGATCAGGAACTCGCGCGGGTGCGCCCGCCACAGGCTGAGCGCGGTCGATTTGGGGCGATCCTTGTCGAGATTTTCGAACGCCGCCGTCTCGGCCAGCTGTCGCCGCAGCATGTAGACGAGCAATGCCAGCGCCGCACCCAGCGCAAAGGCGATCCGCCAGCCCCAGCTTTCCATCGCCGGCTCATCGAGCAGCGCGACGAGGATCAGCGTGACGCCCGATGCGAGCAACTGCCCGCCGATCAGCGTGAAATACTGGAAGCTCGCCCAGAAACCGCGCCGTTGCCGCGTCGCCATTTCGGAGAGATAGGTGGCACTCGCGCCATATTCGCCGCCGACGGACAGCCCCTGCAGCATCCGCGCGACGATCAGGATCGTCGGCGCGATGATGCCCGCCTGCGCATAGGTCGGCGCGACCGCGATCATCAGCGATCCACCACACATTAGCCCCACCGATACGGCGAGTCCCGCCTTGCGGCCATGTTTGTCGGCATAGCTGCCCATGATCCACGCGCCGATCGGTCGCATCAGGAACCCGACCGCAAAGATCGCCGCCGCGCTCAGCAACTGCGCGGTCTGGTCGCTTTTCGGGAAGAAACTCGGTGCGAAATAGATCGTCAGCACCGAATAGGCGTACCAATCATACCATTCGACGAGGTTACCTGCCGATCCGCCGATAATCGCCTTGATGCGTTTGCCGTTCATCATTCCTCCGCCGTGCCCTAACTTGCCCAAGCATGGGACGAAGGGAAGCGCTTTATCGGTGACGACGCGTGATGCGTGGTTGAGCGCGCGCGCCGCATCGCCCATAGGGAAGCCATGTCGTTCACCCGCGCACCTTTTCTGTTGCTGATTGCCGGTGCCGCCATGGCGAGCGCTCAGGTGCCGACCTATACGCCCGCGCCGCCGCGCACGACTGGCCCGGCGCCGTTTTCACCAAGGCCGACACCGACACCGACGCCAATGCAAACGGCCGCACCCGGTCCGGCCCCTTTTTCGCCAAGAACGCCCCCGCTGGCGCGATCGCCATATGCGCCGGCGTACACTCCACCCAGCGCACCGGCCCTTACGCCCGCACCCGCACCCGCCTTCACGCCAGCCCCCCCGCCAAGCGCGCCGCCCGCCTATCGCGGTGACTGGCGCGATTGGCCCCTGACGCCGGGCAACTGGGTGTACCGGCAGGATGCGCGCGGTAGCATCGCGCTGTTCGGCGTGCCGGGTGCGGATGCCGAGTTCACGATCCGGTGTGATCGGATCGCCGGGCAAATCTATATCTCACGCAAAGGCGCCGCCCCCGGCAACGCGCCCGCCACCTTCCGCACGTCGAGTTCCTTACGCACGCTGGCGATGCAGCCGACCGGCGCGACGCCTGCCTATATGGCGCTGACGCTGTTCCCGCGCGATCCGCTACTCGACGCGATCGGCTATAGCCGGGGGCGGTTCGTGGTCGAACAGGCGACCCTGCCGACCCTGGTGATCCCTGCCTGGGCGGAAACGCTGCGGGTGAGCGAAGATTGCCGTCCGTGAAATCGGTTCGGCTGGCGGTGCTGGTCGCACTCGCCGGTTGCTCGCCTGACGCGCCCCCCGCGCCGGAAGCGGGCACCAACCAGATGGAAGCCGTGACGATCCTCGGCCCCGATGCGCAGGTCGCGGCGGGCAGCCTGCCCACGCCCGAGCTTGACGGCGTGGCGACGACGCCGGGCCGCTGGCGGCGCGACAAGGGACCAACGGGCGATGCGGTGATCTTTGCCGATCGCGGCGGGCGCACCTTGTTCGGCATGCGCTGCGCCCGGGCAAAGCAACGCTGGCTGTTCGTGCGCGCGGGTGATGCTGGCGCGGCGGGCAGCATGAAGATCGTCACCGCATCGGGTGCGGCGAGCTACCCCGTGTTGCCGCGGGCCTTTGCCCCTGGCGTCATGGCGGCCGCCCCCATCGATGATACGTTTATCGCCACATCGCTCGCGCAGGCGAACGGGCGGATCGGGGTGATGCTGGGCAGTGGCGCGGTGCTCGCGATGCCCGCCGATGCGGTGATTGGCGATGTGGTGAAGGACTGCATGGCGAACCGCCGAGCACAGTCCTCTTGAATCGCCCAAAACAAAAATAATTACAAGACTTGTAGTTGCCGAACGCATGATTCAAACAGGAGTCGTGCCCAGGCAGGGCACGGTGTTTCAACTAGCGAAAGGAGGTGATCCGATGTCTCATGGTTCAGCAAAGGGGTCGGTTCAGTTCGTTCGGGGGACGCGGCGCTGATCCACCGGGCCTGACGGGGGGAATTCTCCCCCAGTCAACGTACAGGCCCACAGGATTGGCGGCTCGCATGGTCTCCCGGGCTGGAGCTTCCGGCCGCTGACCATGTCAGGAGGTTGCCGGGGTGGTGCAATTGGCACCCCCCGGCAGCCTCTTTTCATTTGTGGGGGATTGACCCGCAAGATGGCCCATAGTTCGGCGGACCAGGTGGCGCATTTTAAGGCCCAGAAAAACCAAAGGCAGCCCTTGCGGGCTGCCTTGGCATTTAGTTCCCTTACGGGAAACGGACACTCACGAAGAGGCCGCCTGTTCCACCCATATAGGGCCAATTGTCCTACGATGCAATTAAGATTCTAGGGGGCGGGAGGCGCGGACGGCTTGGGGAGCCATTCAAGCACCAAGCGTAGCATAGCGTCAAACTCAGGCTCAGGCAGGCGTGCTATGCCGCCCTTGTCGGGCAGCAGTCTGCTAACCGCAACTGTGCCCATCTTGTCGCAGATCGCCCACGCCGCGCGCCCGTCGATCGTCGTTTGCAGCGGGAATGCCCATCGGTTGCCCGCTTGCGCTTGCGTCGAGCAGGGAATGATAGTGACCGCTCCATAGAGCGTGTTTCGGTAAGAAAGGATGATGATGGGGCGGCGCTTCCAAAATTCAGGTAACTGCGCATCATGCGGAAAATCGCACCAGAAAAGCTGGCGGATTTTGGGTGCGGCAATCAGGCGCGGCGCGACCTTTAGTGGGGCTGATTGATCATGGGCAGGCATAGGTAATTCGATCAGCAACAGAGGGCGCGCGCGGCACGCCGCGCTTCATTCTTCGTTCTTCACCACGCGCATCTTAGGCGCACTACGGCTGCCTCGTTTCATTTGTGGGAGGTAAGCTTTGAAACGAAATGACTCGTCTACTTTTCATGCTCACCGGTGCCAAATCGGCCCCCTACTGAGTCGTCTGACCGTCCTGACGGACAGCTGGTGGTGAAGCACTGACGCTGCCGAGCCAAAAAATTCCGTCATAATCGGCATTTAATTCGAATCCTGGCAAGTAAGTCAGCGAAAGGAACGGCCTGCGTTGGATGTCGGCTCTGCCGCTTAACGAATAACT